>JAOBWQ010000220.1 GCA_025463425.1 Ilumatobacteraceae bacterium
CGGTAGGTGATCGGGATGCCCGCCGCGGCCGGTGCTGCCACGGCCGACGTGATGCCCGGCACGACCTCGCACGCGAACCCTGCGGCCGCCAGGGCGACGGCTTCTTCTCCTCCGCGGCCGAACACGAACGGATCGCCACCCTTGAGCCGCACGATGCGCTTGCCCTCGTTCGCCAGCCGCACGAGGATCGTGTTGGTCTCCTCCTGGGCGACGCCCTCACCGGGTCGCTTGCCGACGTCGATCAGCTGCGCGTCGGGACGGACGAGGGCCAGCACTCCGGCGCCGACCAGCGCGTCGTGGACGACGACGTCGGCCTCGGCGATCAGGCGCGCCGCGCGGACCGTGAGGAGATCAGGGTCGCCCGGACCCGCGCCGACGAGCGCGATGTGGCCCACGGATGACATGTCCGAAGGCTAGGGCGCGATGGAGGTGACCATCGCCGCGCCGGCGGTGGTGTTCGTCGCTTCGTCGATCAGGATCAGACGGCCACCGTCAGGGTTGTCGACGTAGCGGTCCGCCACAATCGGCTCGCTGAGCTGGAGACGGATGTGCCCGAGATCGTTGAGCCCGAGCTGGTCGGTGGGGACCCGATCCAGAGTGGCGAGGTCGTGACAGTGATCGATCGCGGTGACGGTCGCCCGGCCGGTGCGGCTGCCGTGCTTGAACCAGTAGCGGCTGCCGACGGTGAGCGGTGCGTCGATCATCCAGCAGATGTCGATCTCGACGGTCTCACCGACGTGTGCCGGCGTTGGCGAGCCGGCGCCGACGAACACGTCGCCGCGAGCGACGTCGACCTTGTCGGCGAGCTCGACGACGAGCGCGTGACCGATCTCGGCACGCTCGACCGAGCGGCCGGCACGGTGGAGCGCGCGCACGGTGGAGGTGATGCCGTTGGGTTGCACGGTGACGGTGTCGCCGACGGAGAGCGTGCCGCCGGACAGGACGCCGGCGTAGCCACGGAAGTCGGCGAACTCACCGCCCTGCGGACGGATGACGCGCTGCACGTGCAGGCGTGCCCCGACCGCGATCCGGGGCTGGTTGTCGAACTGCTCGAGCAACTGCAGCAGCGGCGGGCCGTCGTACCACGGAGTGTGCACCGAGCCGTCGACGACGTTGTCGCCGAGCAGCGCGGACAACGGGATCGCCACGACCGGAACGGGAGTCGGCAGCGCCTCGACGTACGCCTCGACCTCTTTGGCGATGATGTCGAACTCGCCTTCGTCCCACTCGATGAGGTCCATCTTGTTGACCGCGAGGACGATGCCCTTCACGCCGAGCAGCGTCGCGATGAAGGCATGGCGCCGGGTCTGCTCGACGACGCCGTGCCGGGCGTCGACGAGCACGATCGCGACATCTGCGGTGGACGCACCGGTGACCATGTTGCGGGTGTACTGGGCGTGCCCGGGGGTGTCGGCCACGATGAAGCTGCGCTCCGGAGTCGCGAAGTAGCGATGGGCGACATCGATGGTGATGCCCTGCTCGCGCTCGGCGCGCAGGCCGTCGGTGAGCAGTGCGAGGTTGGTCTCACCGTCGCCGTAGCGACGGCTGGCCTTGACGACCGCGCTGAGCTGATCCTCGAACACCGTCTTGGTGTCGTGCAGCAGGCGCCCGATCAGGGTGCTCTTGCCATCGTCGACCGAACCGGCCGTGGCGATGCGGAGCGTGCCGCGCAAGGCGGTGGCAGTGGCAGTGGCAGTGCTCATCAGAAGTAGCCCTCTCGCTTGCGGTCTTCCATCGCGGATTCGCTGAACGTGTCGTCGGCTCGCGTCGCGCCGCGCTCGGTGATCCGGGCGGCCGCGACTTCGGCGATGACGTCCTGCACCGTGGCAGCGGTCGACTCGACCGCGCCGGTGCAGCTCGCGTCGCCGACGGTGCGGTAGCGCACCACGGCCTCGAACGGCAGCTCACCGGGCTCCACCTCGACCGGCCCGCCGACCGACAGGAGCATGCCGTCGCGCTCGACGACGGTGCGGGTGTGGCTGTAGTAGATGCTCGGCAGCGGCACGTTGTGCAGGGCGATGTAGTTCCAGATGTCGACCTCGGTCCAGTTCGACAGCGGGAACGCACGCAGGTGCTCGCCCTTGCGGATCCGTGCGTTGAGCACGCCCCACGGCTCGGGCCGCTGCTGGCGCGGGTCCCAGCGACCCTGGCGGTCGCGGAAGCTGAGGATGCGCTCTTTGGCGCGGGCCTTGTCCTCGTCGCGCCGACCGCCGCCGAACGCGGCGTCGAAGCCGTGCTCGCCGATCGCGTCGAGCAACGTCACCGACTGGAGCCGGTTGCGGCTGGCTCGTGGGCCGGTGTCCTCGACGACGCGTCCGGCGTCGATGGACTCCTGCACGCTGGCAACGACCAGACGCACGCCCCAGTCGGCCACCAAACGGTCGCGGTACTCGATCACCTCGGCGAAGTTGTGGCCCGTGTCGACGTGCATCACGGGGAAGGGCAACCGCGCCGGCGCGAACGCGAGCAGCGCCAGGTGCAGCAGCACGGCGGAGTCCTTGCCGCCGCTGAACAGCAGCACCGGGTTCTGGCACTCGGCCGCAACCTCGCGGATGATCGTGATCGCCTCGTCGGTCAGCGCGTCGAGGTGCAGGTGCGCGGCCTCGTGGTGTGCCTGCGCAGCGTCGCTGGAACCCGTATCGACGTTGACGTCGAGGCTCATACGTGGAGCCCGCATTCGGTCTTCGCGCTGCCGGCCCAACGACCGCCGCGCTTGTCCTCGCCCGGAGCGACCGGGCGGGTGCACGGCCAGCAGCCGATG
>JAOBWQ010000223.1 GCA_025463425.1 Ilumatobacteraceae bacterium
GGTTCTGCATCATCGAGGCGTTGTACGGCAGCAGCACGGAGTCGAAGTCGAAGCGGTCGAGGCTGCGGAGGTGCATGTCGGAGATGCGCGTCCCGTGACCCGTCACCCCGATGAACCGGACGAGGCCCTCATCCCGTGCGGCGAGAAGGGCCTCCACCGCGCCACCGGTTCCGTGCGCGACCTCGAACTCGTCCGGCTCGACCAGGTTGTGGAGCTGGATCAGGTCGACGTGGTCCACTCCGAGCCGTTCGAGCGACGTCTCGAGCTCACGTCGAGCTGCAGACCCGGTGCGCTCGCCGGTCTTGGTGGCCAGGAAGTGGTCGGCCCGGTGATCGCTCAAGAAGTCGCGGAGCCGCAGCTCGGATTGCCCGTAGGACGCCGCGGTGTCGATGTGGTTGATGCCGGCCGCCAGCATCACGGCCAACGTCTGGTCGGCCCGCGACTGGCTCATCCCGCCCAATGCCGCGGCGCCGAAGATGACCCGCGTGCTGTCGTGACCGGTTCGCCCGAACGGCAGTGTCGAGATCATCCACAGGAGAGTACCTACTCACGCCGAGCCCCTCGGTCAACGAGCGGGTCGGATGTGCGGGTCCCCGTGCAGCACGACCATCTCGTTGCCGAGGGTCTCGACGCCGGTTCGCTCCAGCACGGTGTCGACGAACCACCACTGAAGGACGATCTGCTCTGCGGTCACGGCCGCGACGACGTAGCCATGGCTCTCCAGCTCGCACCACTCGAGCCCCGGGATCACGTTCACGAAGTCGCGCTCGATCTGGAGTGCGGCGGTGCGCGGCGTGAGGTGGAGCTTCTCGTCGAGGTTCTGCGACGTGATGCTCGGTGTCACGACCTCGACGGCGAGCGGCCGGGTGCGGTCCGACGGATGGGTCAGCTCCAACGCCAGCGAGACGTGGAGGTCGCCGGCCAGCACGATGCTGCGTCCCGGTCCGGCCGCGTCGATCGCGGTCAGGATCGCATCGCGCTCGGCCGGGTAGCCGTCCCACTGGTCCTCGTCGACGGTGTCCTCGGTGGCGTGCATGAACTTCAACGCGCGCATCGAGCGGTGGAGGTCGTCGGAGAGGCCCGGCTGCCAGGTCTGTGCGAACGGTGAGGGGTTGCCGATCAGCCGCCAGTGCGCGGGGGAGTGGGCGATCCGGTCGACGAGCCACGCCCTCTGCTCTGCGCCGAGCGCAGTCCGGGTGGGATCGGACATCTCCGCGCCGAACACCGGCCGATCTCTGCGGCTGCGGTAGTCCATCAGGAACAGCTCGGCGAGGCCGCCGAGCTCCACCGACCGGAACGCGCGCTCGGGCTGGTTCGGATCCGGCTTGCGCGCCGGCAGCCACTCCCACCGCACTTGGAACGCGGCGGCGCGGCGTACGGCCCACGGTCCGTCGCGCTCCGGGTCGTGGTTGTCCGAACCCTCGCGCCATGCGCCATCGGCGAACTCGTGGTCGTCCAGCGACGCGATCATCGGATGCGCGGCATGCAGTGCGTGCACGTCCGGATCGAGGTGGTACTGCGCGTACCGGGTGCGGTAGTCGTCGAGCGTGCGGCATTCGCCGAGCGGCGCGAACGGACGACCGATGTCGGCGCCGGGCGTCTGGTTCTTCGGCGGCGTGTTCGAGGCCTCGTAGATGTAGTCGCCGAGGTGGAGCACGAAGTCGAGGTCGTCGCGTTCGGCGATGCGGCCGTAGACGTTGAAGAAGCCGGCGTTGAACTTCGCACAGGACACGAAGGCGAAGCGCAGCTCCGAGGCATCGACCCGGGGGAGCGTCCGCGTGCGCCCCACCGGCGACCGGCAGCCGTCGGTGTCGAACGCGTAGAAGTAGGTGCTGCCCGGCTCGAGGCCGGTCACGTCCACGTGCACCGTCCAGTCGTGCTCCGCCGAGGTCGTCACCGCCCCGGAGCGGACGATGTCGGTCAGCGCGCGGTCGCGGGCCATCACCCACTCGACTGCGGCGATGGTGTGCTCGATCTCGCTGAGCCGGGTCCAGATGATCACCGCGTCGAGCGTCGGGTCACCGCTCGCGACGCCGTGTCGATACGGCCCGTCGGTGGGGATCGGGCTGGGCGATTCGCCGGTCACGTCGCGGGTGCTGTCCATGTCGCCATTCTCACCGCCAGCGCCTGCGGTGTGATGAGTATCACATGCTCATCCCTGGGTGAGTGAGCACTCACTCATGTTAGGGTCGCCGTCGATGATCCTCCACGACACCCCCGTTCGAGCCCAGCGCGCCGCAGCGCTGCCGCCCGACGAGCGGCGCGCGGCCATCATCTCGGCCACCCTGCCGTTGTTGCTCGAGCACGGCTCTGCCGTCACGACACGCATGATCGCCACGGCTGCGGGCATCGCCGAGGGCACGATCTTCCGTGTCTTCCCCGACAAGGAGTCGTTGATCGCGGCCGCGGTCGATCAGGCTTTCGACCCAGCACCGATGGAGGCCGCGCTGGCCGAGATCGACCCCGAGGCATCCTTCGAGCACCGCCTCGCGATCGCCACCGGGATCGTCCAGCAGCGCACGCAGAACATCTGGCGCCTGGCCACGACGGTCGGTGTCGACAAGGTGCCGACCGAGCGTCGTCGTCCCACCGACGTGCCCGGGCTGGTGGCACTGTTCGCCTCAGCACCTGACCAGCTCGACCGCGATCCGGTCGACGCGGCGCGACTGCTGCGTGCGCTCACCCTGGCCGTCACACATCCGGCGCTGATCCACGACGACCCGATGTCGCCCGACGAGATCGTGTCGCTGCTCCTCGACGGCATCCGCCGCAAGTCCCCGCCTCCCCACTCCCGCTAGAGATCAGGACGTCCACATGCTGGTCCGTTTGCTCAAGACCCATCTCGCCAAGTACCGGTGGCTGATCGTCGCCGTCGTGGTGCTCCAGCTCGTCCAGACGACGTGCACGCTCTACCTCCCGAGCCTGAACGCGAAGATCATCGACAAGGGCATCGTCACGGGCGACCACGGCTACATCTGGAGGATCGGTCTGGTGATGCTCGGCATCACGCTCGTGCAGGTGTGCTTCTCGATCTGCGCGGTCTACTTCGGCTCACGTACCGCGATGGGCTTCGGTCGCGATGTGCGCAGCGGGCTGTTCCACAAGGTCACCGACTTCTCCACCCAAGAGGTCGCGATCTACGGCGCGCCGTCGCTGATCACGCGCATCACCAACGATGTCCAGCAGGTGCAGATGCTCGTGCTGATGACCTGCACCCTGCTGGTCGCCGCACCGATCACGATCGTCGGTGGCGTGATCATGGCGTTGCGTGAAGACGTCGGGTTGTCCGGCATCCTGCTGGTCAGCGTGCCGGCCTTGACGATCGGCGTCGGCCTCGTGATCGGGCGGATGATCCCCCTGTTCCGCGTGATGCAGGAGCGCATCGACGGGATCAATCGCGTGCTGCGCGAGCAGATCACGGGCATCCGCGTCGTGCGCGCCTTCGTCCGCGAGCCGGACGAGACGAAGCGGTTCGAGTCCGTCAACCAGGACCTCACCGACACCTCGCTGCTCGCGGGGCGGCTGATGGCGTTCATGTTCCCGATCGTCACGGTGATCCTCAACGCGTCCAACGTCGCTGCGCTGTGGATCGGGGCGAACCGGATCAACAGCGGGCAGATGACGATCGGCTCGTTGATCGCGTTCTTGAGCTACCTCGCCCAGATCCTGATGTCGGTGATGATGGCCAGCTTCATGGCGGTGATGGTGCCCCGCGCCGCAGTGTGCGCCGAGCGGATCCAGGAGGTGCTCGACACCCAGTCCTCCGTCGTCAGTTCGGCCGACCCGGTGCGCACCGTGAACATCGCCGGCTCACTCGAGTTCCGCGACGTCGGCTTCCACTACCCGGGCGCCGAATCTCCCGTCCTCCACAACATCTCGTTCACATCGCTCGCCGGTCAGATGACAGCGATCATCGGCAGCACGGGTTCGGGCAAGACGTCGTTGATCAACCTCGTGCCCCGGCTCGCCGACGCGACGTCGGGCGCGATCCTGGTCGACGGCGTCGATGTCCGCGAACTGGATCCCGATCTGTTGTGGGACCGGATCGGCATCGTCCCGCAGAAGCCATACCTCTTCTCCGGCTCCGTGGCCAGCAACCTGCGCTACGGCAAGCCCGATGCCACCGACGACGAGCTCTGGGAAGCGCTCGAGGTCGCTCAGGCACGCGACTTCGT
>JAOBWQ010000234.1 GCA_025463425.1 Ilumatobacteraceae bacterium
CGCTGGTCGGCGTGCATGCGGGCGCCGTCGCACCGGTCGGCAGCGTCGTGGTGGTCGTCGTCGGGTCCGCCGGATCCGGGCACGGCAGTGCGTCGGCGGTCAGCTCGGCGACCGTGGCGGTGAGCCGCGTGGTCAGCCGTGTCGAGGAGACGGCGGCCGCGAGGCCCGCTGCGGATGAACCCTGTGCACCGGTCGCAGAGGCCGAGGTGGAGCCCGCCGCCGCTGAAGTGGCGGCGCTCGTCGACACGGCAGGAGCTGCGGCGGCGGTCGCACTGCTCGCTTGGCCCTCGATTCGGTGGAGCACGGCGAGCGAGCTGGAGATCTCCAAGGTGCCGTTGACCTTCTCGGTGGTGGTCAGGTCACCCGATGTCACCGCCGCCGTCTTCAGCACCGGCGCCGCGGCGGCGGTCTTCGCCGGTTGCTTGCGGGTCACGAAGTACCCGCCCGTCGCGGTCCCTGCGGCGAGCACGAGGACCACGAGCAGGCGGCGGATCGTCCGCAACGCGCGACGCGGAGCGCGAAGGCCGTTCAATTCGACCTCAGTGCTTCGGTGGGTGGCAGCCGCGCTGCGCGCGATGCCGGGTACAGACCGGCGAGGCCGCCGATCACGACGGCGGCGACGAGCCCGCCTGCGATCGCGACCGGTGGCACCACGACCTGCCAGTGCTTGATGTGCGCGTAGATCGCGGTCACGCCCGCGCCCAACCCGACACCGACGATCCCGCCGGCGCCGGCCAGGAGCACGGCCTCGGTCAGGAACTGACGGCGGATGTGTGCCCGCGTCGCGCCGAGCGCGCGCCGCAGGCCGATCTCGCTCCGCCGTTCGATCACGGCGATCACCATCACGTTGGCGATGCCGATCCCGCCGACGAGGAGGGCGACGCCACCGAGGCCGAGGAACAGCGACGTGAAGGCGTTGCTGGCTGCGTCCTCGGCTGCGAGCGCGTCGGACGGCCGGGACACCTCGACCTCGTCGGGTGTCTCCGGGTTCACCGTGTTGGACAGGACGGCTCGCACTGCGTCGGTGGCGCCGTTCGCGGTGCGGACGTAGATGATCTCCGGAATCACGTCGGTGTCGAGCAGATACGTGCCCGCCGCCGGGATGCCGATGATCGCCGATCGATCGAGCCCGTCGGCGGTCGTGTTCGGTTCGAGGATGCCGATGACCGCGAACCACGTGTCGTTGATCCGCACCCGAAGTTCGTCGGCGACGCTGGTGATGCCGAGCTTCTGGGCTGCGACCGATCCGAGCACGACGGCCGGGTAGGTGCTCGTGGCCGCGTCCAGCCAGTGGCCGTCGGCCATCTTGCCGTGCAACGTCTCGAGCAGGCCGGGGTCGGCGGCGAAGATCGAGATGCCGCTGGTGATGCCTTCGGAGACCGCGTCGGTGCGGCGCACCGCGCCTTGGATCGTGGCGATCGAGCTGACTGCGGTGACCGGGCCGATCCGGCTCACCATCGCGACGGCGGTGGCGGGCAACTGCCCCGAACCGCGACCGAGGCCCGTGCCCGCCTGGACCTCGAGGAGGTTGGTGCCGAGGGCCCGGATCTTGGCCTGCAGGTCTTCCTGCGACGACGCCGACAGGCCGAGCACGCCGACCATCGCGGCGATGCCGATGGCCACACCGAGGGTCGAAAGCCCCGTGCGCAGGCGACGTGTCCGCAGGCCGAGGGAGCCGACGCGGATCACATCGCCGAGACGCAGCCGCGATCCGGCCAGTGGCTTGCCGTTGTCCGGGGCCGCCGGTAGCGGTGGCGGAGGCCCAGGCGCCTCCAGGGTGGCCGTCATCGGGCCGCCTCCAGCTCGAGCACCGGAGGCGGTGGCGGTCCGCTGTCCCGTTCGTCGGATTCGATCATGCCGTCGCGCACCGAGATCCGCCGTGGCAGCGACGCGGCCAGCTCGCGGTCGTGGGTGATGATCAGGATCGTGCGACCTTCGGCATGGAGCTCGCGGATCAAGTCCATCACGGCTGCGCCGGCCTTCGAATCGAGGTTGCCGGTGGGTTCGTCGGCCAGCACGATCGACGGCCGGTTGACGATCGCGCGGGCGATCGCGACGCGCTGGCGCTCGCCGCCGGAGAGGTGGTTGGGCGTGTGACCGACTCGATGTCCGAGCCCGACCCGATCCAACGCCTCGTGTGCAGCGCGGCGACGCTCCCGAGGTGAGATGCCTCGGTAGAGCAGACCGTTGGCGACGTTGTCCAGCGCCGACATCCCCTCGATCAGGAAGAACTGTTGGAACACGAACCCGATCAGCTGCGACCGGACCGCGGACAGCCGCTTGTCGGACATCCCCGAGGCCTCGACGCCCGCGAGGCGCAGCACGCCACTCGACGGCCGGTCCAGGGTGCCGATGATGTGCAGCAGGGTGGACTTGCCGGATCCCGACGGCCCGACGATCGCAGCGAGCTCGCCATGCTCGATGCGCAGCGATACGCCGTCGAGGGCGCGGATCGGCGGGTCGCCGCCGTACTCCTTGACGACGTCGACCAACTCCAGTGCCGGGACAGCCCGACTCACGAGGGCACCACGATCTCCAGGCTTGCCTTGACGCCCTTGCCGGTCACCGAGACGAAGCCGTCGGTGAACAGCCCGGTCGAGACACCGATCAGATGTGTCGCGTTGGTGCCGTCGGCGTTCTTGCCGTCCACGACCTCCAACGCGTACCCGCCCTCGGCCAGCGCGACGAGGCCGCTGACCGGCACCACGAACGCCTTCGGCACCGAGTCCGAGACGACCCGAAGGGTCACCGGGATCTGGACGAACGAGTCGACCGTCGTCGGGATGTCGTCGACGTGGATCGTGATCGTGACGCTCGGCGTGGAGCCGGGCACGTTCGAGGTGTTGGTGGCGACGGTGCCGACAGCCACCACCGTGCCCGGCTGCTCGGTGCCGTCGGGGAACTCCACGTCGATCGTCGCGCCGACGGCGAACGTCGCGTCGCCGATCGGCGCGGTGGTGGTGACCTCGCGCGCGGCGGTGGTCAGGCTGAGCACGACGCTGTCCGAGGCGAGCGCCGTGCCGTCGGAGACGATCGGGGCCCCGACGAACAGACCAGATGGCACGACGACGAAGCTGCCGCGGTGGACCACGACGTCGCCGTCGGTGTGGGCCAAGCCGAGCGACTCCTGCCACAGCACGACCGCGTAGGCGGTGGCTGCATCGAAGTGGTCGTCGACGGTCATCGAGTTGCTCGGGTCGAACCCGCCGGCCTTGAGCATCCCTTCGAGCAGCTTGATGTCGGTGCCGTCGCTGACGCCGATCTTCAGGTCGCGATCGAGTGCCGGGGTCGCGGCAGCATCACCCTCGATGGCGACCACGGGCACGTAGCTCTCCCAGAACAACACCGTGCCCGTGCTCACCGCGGTGCCGGCCGCTGCGAACGTGCTCACCGTTCCGTCTCGACCGGTGCCGGCGCTGCCCTGTCCGACGGTCGACGCGACGAGGAACTTGCGTTCCTCCTGCCGGCCGGTGAGCAGCGTGGAGCCCGACTTCGCCGCGCCGCCGACTGTGCCCGTGACCGTGTCGACGAGCAACTTGCCGGGCACGTACACGATCTGGCTCTGCGGTACCTTGCCGTCGCCGTCGAGACCGAGGCTGTCTTCCCACAGGGTCACCGCCGCTTTCGTGGCGGCGTCGTAGCTCTCGTCGATGACGATCTTGTGATCGGGATCGAACCCGAGCAGGACGAGGTTCTCCTCGAGCTCGCGCACATCGGCGCCGTCGGCAGACGTCGTCGACAGATCGCGGTAGCCGGGGACGTCGCCGATCAGGGCGACGACCGGATTGCCGTCGATCGTCGCGACCACGGTGCCCGCGTCGATCGTGTCGCCCGTCTTGGCGATGGACGTGATCGTGCCCTCGACCGGCGACGAGACGGTCACCGACGTCGTGAACCCGAGGGTCGCTGTGGTCTCGTCGTACGTCGTCAGGTCCTTCTGCTGGACCTTGGTGGTCGCCAGCTTGGCCTTGGCGACGGTGTCGGCAGCGTCGAGCGTCGCCGGGTTCTTGCTCTTCGCATATGCCACGCCGCCGACGCCTGCGCCGACGATGACGACGAGAGCGAGCGCGACGTTGACCGAGCGGCTCACGACCGGCGCCTCAGCCGGTCGTCGTGGTCGAGGACTGGGGCTGGAACGCGCTGTCGAGGATCGACTGGCAGGCGTCGATCGCCGTCTTCACCGTCGGGTCCGTCGCATCGAGGCCGAGGCGTTCGATGATGCGCGCGCTCGGATCGAAACCCGCCCCGCCACCGTTGCCGCCGCCCGTGCCGGGAGGTCCGCCGAAGCCGCCTCCGGGAGGTGTGCTGCCGTCGCCCGGCGTCGCGCCGGCTGGCACCGATCCGCCGGTCGCGCCGCCCGTGCCGGGGGGCCCGCCGAAGCCGCCGCCACCGTTGGCCCGGCCCTGACCGTTGCCGAAGGTGATGTCGTCGACGTCGAGGCCCTTGTCGCGCAGGCATGCCGTGAAGTCGTTCAGCGACGTCTGGATCGCGTCACGGTCGAGCCGCCCACCCTGACCGCCGCCGAACGTGACGCCCTTCAGCATGTTGCCGCACGCGCCCTGCGCGGTCTGGAACTCCTCGGATTGGCGGTCGACGCCGGAGTTGCGGCCGAACACTCCTCCCGTGGGATTGCCGTTCGCGTCGAAGGTCGGGTCGGCCATGTCGATGCCGTTGTCGCGCATGCACTTCGCATAGGCGAGGAGCGCGTCCTGGGTGTCGGCCGGCGTCGATGAAGCCGTGTCGCTGCCTGCAGTCGCCGAGCCGAGCGAGGCGACCTGTGGCGCTGCCGAGGCCCCTCCGCCACTGGCTCCGCATGCGGACGCGGCGAACGTGAGCACCACCCCCAACGACACGATCGACAGGAGAGTGGCGCGCCGTTCGGCTGAGTGCATCCAGCGAGTGTCGATCGGCGAGGCGTGCACCCGTTAAGACATCCGTAAGAGGACGGTGAGAACGGTTCAGCCGTGCCGGGCACAGGGCTGCCCACTACCGTCGCTGCGTGGTCACCTTCAAGATCGACACCCAGTTGCGCTCATTTGCGGGAGCCGCCGCGGAGGCGGCGCAGTTGGCCGAGGCGGGTGTCGACGGTGCCTTCACCTTCGAAGGCCCGCACGACGGCTTCGTGCCACTGACCCTCGCCGCGGCGGGGGCGCCGATCGATCTGTACACGAACGTGGCCATCGCGCTGCCGCGCAACCCGATGCAGCTGGCATACCTCGCCAACGATCTCCAGCTGTTGAGCGGGGGACGGTTCATGCTCGGCCTCGGTTCGCAGATCAAGCCGCAGATCGAGAAGCGGTTCGGTGCACCGTTCGACCCGCCGGTGGCGCGCATGCGCGAGCTCGTGCTGGCGCTGCGCGCGATCTTCACCGCATGGGAGTCCGGCGAGCGGCTGAAGTTCGAGGGCCAGTTCTACCGCCACACGCTGATGACTCCGATGTTCAACCCGGGTCCGACGCCGGGCGGCAAGCCGCCGATCTGGCTCGGCGCGCTCGGCCCGCGGATGACCCAGATGACGGCGGAGGTCGCCGACGGTTTGTTGGTGATGCCGTTCAGCAGCGAGCGGTACTTCACCGAGCACACGCTGCCGAACCTGTCGGCCGGGCTCGAGCGCGGCGGGCGCACGCGCAGCGATATCGACGTGATCAGCCAGGCCATCGTGTGCGTCGGTCGCGATGAAGCGGAATACGCGGCCGCGGTCGCCGGTGTCAAGGGGCTGTTGTCGTTCTACGGCTCGACGCCGTCGTACCGGCCGGTGCTCGACGCTCACGGGTGGGGCGATCTGCACCTCGAGTTGAACACGTTGTCCAAGCAGGGCCGGTGGGTGGAGATGATCGGCCTGATCGACGACGACGTGCTGCGCACGATCGCCGTCTGCGGCACGCCTGACGAGGTGGCTGCGCAGCTGCACCGCCGCTTCGACGGCGTTGCCGACCGGGTCGCGTTCTACATGCCGTTCGCCGCGCCGACCGACCTGATCGCCGAGGCCGTCGCCGCGGTGAAGTCCGGTTGAGCTGGCCGGCTGATCAGCTGGTCGTCTGGAACGTGGCCAACGTCGACGTGTCGGGAGTGACCGCGCTCGCTGCCTTGAAGATGAGTCCCGTATCGGTGATGTTGGCGGGGTAGATCGTCAGCTGGTTGCCCGTGATCGACCAGTAGGACGGCTCCTCGAGCAGCGCGACGATCCGGCTCTCGAGCTTCATCACGTTGTCGGCGCACGCCTTCTTGGTCAGTGCGATCGGTCCGATCGCCAACTGCGAGTCACCCGTGAACGTCACCGACGCGGAGCCGGTGTTGCAGCCGGTGTCGACGGTCACCGTGCCGTCGGCCGCGAACTCGATCGACGCGCCCTGCGACGCCGGTATCTCGTCGAGCGGGCCGACCGTGATGAAGCTCGTCGGCACCCACGTGATCCCGCCGATGCCGATGGGATCCTTCACCACTGAAACGCCCGGTGTGGTGTCGACGGGTGCTGCCGTGTCGACCGGTGCTGCGGTCTCGATCGGAGCTGCCGTTTCGATCGGAGCTGCCGTTTCGACCGGCGCAGCGGTGTCGACGGGTGCTGCCGTCTCGACCGGCGCGGCAGTCCCCGGACTCGACACAGCCGGTGACGCTGACTTGCCGGAGTCATCGGCGCTGCCGCAGGCGGACATCGCCACGATGGCGGTGAGTGAGAGGAGGATCGAAGTGGTGCGAAGCATGATCGTTCGACGTTGCCACCTGCCGCAGCGGTTCCCGCGGATGCTGACAAAGCGGATCGCCCACTTCTCCGCGTTCGAATGAGCTGTCGGGGGCTGGCGTTTGCGCGGAACCGCGGGTGGCGCGTGTTAGCGGACCAGGAAGTTGGTGAACTGCCAGGGATCGTTGAGGTCGAGGCCGTCACTCTCGTTGCCGAACACGGGGAACAGGTCGTTGCGGTCGCGCAGTGGGGTCCAGTCCGTGGGGCCGGAGTGCAGCGTGCCGAGGTACCGGTTGGCGACGTCGAGCACCTCCCGCCATGGCAGTTCGTCGGGGACGCGCAGCCCGGCGGTGGGGTTCTCGATCATCCAGCTGACGCAGCCGATGATGCTGCCGGCCACCTGCAACGTCGTCGCGCTCTGGCCCGGGATGATCGCGCGCGCCTCGTCGATCGACAGCAACGAGCCGGTCCACCAGCCGGTGTAGTCGTGACCGAGCAGGAGCACGCCGAGCTCGTCGCGGCCGCTGGTGATCTCGTCGTTGAGGATCCGCTGCTTGCTCTGCATCTTCCAGTCGGCCTGGCGGAGCTCGTGCACGCTGGCGATCGCGGCCTCCGACGGACAGTACGCGTAGTGCACCGTGGGCCGGTAGACCGGGTTACCGAAGTCGTCCCACACAGTGAGGTGGTCGCTCAGCGTCAGCGCCTCGCCGTGGCGGATGACCATGCCGTGGATCGGGCCGCACGGCACCCACGAGCGCACGTAGGTGTTCATCCCCGGCTGGGCCATGCAGATCTGGTTGCGCGGCCCTTCGCCGACGTGCGTGTATGCGTTGGGAGGCAGACGCAGCTCGTGAGTTCCCCAGCCCATCTCGGCGGGCGCGACACCCTCCTCGTAGAAGCCGTCGACCGACCAGGTGTTGACGAACTCGTCGAACTCCTTGGGCACGTCGGTGATCTGCGTGTCGCGCTCGCTGATGTGCACGACCTTGGTGCCGGTCAGGTGCGCGAGCACGTTGTGTTGCCCCTCCGCGAGCGCGGCCTCCAGCCCAGCCACGCGCGCGCCGCCGATCCCGTCGGACAGGATCTGCGTCGAGATCTCCTCCAACGCCTGCTTGACGAAGTGGCTGACGAGGCCCGGGTTCGCACCGTGCTCGACCACTGCGGTGGGTCCGTCGTTCGAGCCCCATCGCTGCATCAACCGGCGCAGCTGCATGTGTCGCACGTACAGAGTGCGGTCGATCGGATGCGTCGTCTGCAGATCGAGGTAGGGGTCCCACACCTCGACCGAGGGGTTCAGGTAGCGCACGTTGTGAGCACGGCACCAGTCGAGGCTCGTCGGGTTGTCGTTGTTCCACGCGAGGTCGAGCAGCAGGTCGCCGCTGCCGACACGGGCCGACAAGAAGGTGTCGATGTTCTCCGGTGTGACCCGGTCCTGCTCGTACTTCACGCCCTTGGCCAACGAGTCAGCGACCCGCGCCCGGTTGTCGACCATGTCGACGATCGTGATCCGACTCGGCTCGATGGCCAGGTCGCGCACCAGCAGGGGCACGACGCACTGCGAGACCGAACCACACCCCAGCACGAGCACGCGCTGGGGGAGGAGCGTCATTCAGCCTTCTCCAGCACCAGCTCGGCGAGCTCAGCCTCGATCGCAGCAACACCGTCGGCGGCCATCAGGCTCTGCCAGTCATACGCGATGCCCTTGCGTCCAGCCGTGGAGGTTGCATCGAAGCGGGTGCTGTTGTTCATGACGATTCCTTCCATGGCGACGTTGCCAGGGGATCAAGCGGGGTGAGATCGGTTTCCTTTCTGCGCGGCCTCTGGGTGTCGCGGGTCCGTGCAGCCGGGTCAAACTAACGACACATCCCGGGCCGCGCTACTCACTGATCCATCAGGCAGGTGCCGCTGACCCGTCGGTCAGATCGACTAACCAGGTCAGCAGTTCTCGGCACAGTCGTTCGTGGTCGAAGTCGAGCGCGGCGACGTGGCCGCTGTTCGCCAGTCGGAGCCGGGTCACCGTTCCGGCGACGCCGGCGGCGAGATCGTCGGAGCTGGCCGAATCGACGACGTTGTCGTGGTCGCTGGACGCAACGAACAACGGAACGGTGATCGCCGGGAGTGCGGTCCGTGCGGCGTCGGCGCCGACGCCGAGCTGGATCAGGGATGTCAGTGCCAGCTCCGCGTAGCAGCTGTCGTGCGCAGCGGGATCGCGCAGGTCCGGTTCACCAGCGGGTTGCATCGTGCGGCCGCGAGACATCAAGTGCTCGAGGTGCTCGGTGGCATCGGGATCGGGCGCGCGGACGAGCGCGTTGATCGCGCCAACTCCGATGATCGAGGACCGTTGCGAGGCAGCGGCCAATGCCAGCGATGCCCCCATCGACTGCCCGATCACGACGATGCGGCCACCACAGCGCGCCGCGAGCTCGTCGCACGTGTCGAGGACGAACGCGAGCCACTCGTCCCACGTTCGGTCGATCAGATCCGCCGGGTTGGTGCCGTGCCCGGGCAGCTTCGGGGACACGGTCGTGTATCCGCCCGCGTGCACCGCGGCGGTGATCGGCAGCACGCTGTGCGGAGTGCCACCCAGTCCGTGCAGCACGACGACACCGGGCCGGGTCATGTGGTGCAGCTCATCAGCGGGCCGTCACCCGGTGACGGGTTGGATCGCCTGCAGGAAGTCGGCGACGAGATCGTTCGGGTCCTCGAGCCCGATCGACACCCGCAGCAGGCCGGGGGAGATCCCGGCGACCTCTTGCTCGTCGGGAGTCAGGCTGGCGTGGGTGGTGGTGGCCGGATGGCAGACCAACGTCTCCGGGCCACCGAGTGAGGTGGCGACCCTGCCGAGTCGCAAGCGGTCGAGCACCGTGGTCGCGTGGGCGATCCCGCCGGCGACCTCGAAGGAGAGGACGGTGCCGTTCTGGCGCATCTGGCGCTGAGCGAGGTCGTACTGCGGGTGGGTCGGCAGCCCGGGGTAGAACACCGCGTTCACGTTGGGATCGGCGGCGAGCTCCTTGGACAGCTGCAGCGCCGAGCCAGCCTGATGGGCGATCCGCACCGCCATCGTGCGCACGCCGCGCAACGCGTTGAGCGCATCGTGCGGTGATGGCGTGGCGCCGTGGAGCACGCCGTAGCCCCAGATCTCGTTGAGCAGCTCGCGCTCGCCGGCGATCACTCCGAGCGTCGCGTCGTTGTGTCCGGCGATGCCCTTGGTGGCCGAATGCACGACGAGGTCGATCCCGTGCTCCAGCGGGCGCTGCCCGAGCGGCGTCGCGAACGTCGAGTCGACGACCTTGAACGGCCCCTTGATCGCGCCCAGCTCGGCGAGATCGACCAGCTCGAGCAACGGGTTCGACGGTGTCTCGGCGAGGATCATCATCGTCTTGCCGGGCTGCACGGCCGCGGCGAAGGCGCCGGGCTGGAGCCCGTCGACGATGGTGACGTCGATGCCGAACCGGCGGCACGGTCCCTGCAGGAATGCGAGCGTGCCGGCGTACAGCTGACGCTGGGCCACGATGTGGCTGCCCTGGCCGCAGAGGGCCAGGATCACCGTGGTGATCGCGCCCATCCCGCTGCCGTAGGCGAGCGCATCCTCGGCGCCCTCCAGCTCGGCGATCGCTTCCTCGAATGCGCGCACCGTCGGGTTGCCGTAGCGGCCGTAGAACTCCTTGGACCGCTGGCCGGTGGCGCGCCGGCGTGCATCGACCAGGCCGGCCGAGGTCCACACGCTGCTCGACCACAGCGGCGGAGCGAGCGACGTGCCGTTCGCGCAGCGCCCGGCGGTGATGGCCGTGGTGGCCGGGTGGAGCACGGGTTCGGCGTCGGCGGCGCTGGAAGATGTGGGGTCCACGAACCACAGAATACCCGTCGCACGTCGGCGCGCCCCCCGACAAAACACCAGACCGCGCGCCTCGGCCGGTACCCTGGGACCAACATGCCTGACCTTCCAGCTCGCCTCGGCGCTGGTCGCGGTCGCCGGCGTCGGCCCAATCGGCCCGCTGCCGATCACGTTCCTGAACCCCGAGAGCCAATCGTG
>JAOBWQ010000262.1 GCA_025463425.1 Ilumatobacteraceae bacterium
CCAGCGTCGAGGTGAGGAGATCGTCGGGCTCGACGAGACGGTCGACCAGGCCGATCCGCAATGCCTCATCGGGCATCACCACCCGGGCCGACAGCAACAGGTCCATCGCCTTACCGGTGCCGATCAACCGCGGCAGCATCCACGAGATCGAGTTCTCGGCCGGTAGGCCCCGACGCGCGAACGCCGATGTGAACTTCGCCGACGTCGATGCGAACCGCATGTCGCACGCGACCGCCTGGATGAAGCCGATCCCGGCACAAGCACCGTTGACCGCAGCGATGACGGGCTTGGGGACGTGGCGCACGAAGTTCATCGGCCATCGACGACGGTTCGCCATCGGCGTGCCGCTGGTCGCCGAGGCCGACAGTGTCTGCATGTCGAGGCCCGGGCAGAACGTCCGGCCGGCACCGGTGACGACGATGACCCGCACCGCGCGGTCGGCCGACGCAGCGATCAGCGCCTCGAAGTAGGCGTCCTCGAGATCGACGGTCCAGCCGTTGTTCCGCTCCGGCCGGTTCCAGGTCAGCAGCAGGACTCCTTGGTCGAGGTCTCGGCGTACCAGATCGGTGCCCGCCATCGCGCTCATGGGCGGCCCTTCGTGAGACGCACCGGCTCGTAGACCATGACCACCTCGTCGCGCTGGTTGTACACCGTGTTGCGCGAGGTGATCACGCCACGGTTGCCCTTCGACGCAGCGCGCTGCTCGATGACCTCGACCACGACGGAGATCGTGTCGCCGACGTAGACCGGGGCCTTGATGTCGATCTCGCAGTGCATGTGTGCGAGGCCGGTGCCGTGGATGCTGCCGGTCTGGATCACCAGACCTTCCGCGTAGCAGAAGGTCTGCATGCCGGGCACCAGCCGGCCGGCGTAGCCGTGATCGCGGGCGAAGCGCTCATCGTAGAACAGCGGCTCGGTCGCTCCGGTGAGGTTGACGAACGTGACGAGATCGGTCTCGGTCACGGTACGGCCGCCGGTGCGGAACGTGAACCCGACCGGCATGTCCTCCCAGTGACGGCCGTGGATCAGCTCGGGGATGTCGGTGATGGATGCATGGACCTGGCTCATGTGTCTCCTTTTCGTGGGTCTGTCGCACCGATCAGCAGGCGGCGGGTCTCGGCCACGGCATCCGTGGCCGCGCCCGACGTCTCGGCTGTGGCGATGATGTTGATGTCACGGCAACCGGCGTCCACGAACGGTGCAAGTGCAGCGGCGACATCGGCCGGCGTGCCGGACGGCGAGTACCGCTCGAACTTCTCGAACGGGACCTTGTAGAGCGTCTCCATCGCCCGCGCCAACGGAACGCGCGCCGCCGCCGGGTCCGGGCCGTAGCCGCACCAGACCTGGAGGCCGTGCCGCCACGCGACATCGCTGCGTCCGGCATCCGCAGCGTGCGCCTCGACCTCGGCCACCGCATCGAGGTAGCGCCGCGGAGTGGTCCACAGCGCCAGCCAACCGTCGCCCAGCCGACCGGCTCGGCGCAGCGCCGCGGGCGAGCGGCCACCGACCACGATCGGGATCGGCTGCTTCGGGACGGGGAGGACCTGACCCCGGTCCACGGTGAAGAACTCACCGGTGAACGACACAGCCTCTCCGGCGAGCAGGCTGCGCACGATGGCCAGCGACTCGTCCATCCGGCGGCCGCGAGTGGTGGGATCGACGCCGCACAGACGGACCTCGGCGGGATCCTCTCCTCCGACGCCGACGCCGAACACGAACCGCCCGGGGGCGATCTGGCTCAGCGAGTTGACCTGGCGAGCCACCGGCACCGGGTGCCGGAGAGGCAACAGGTACACCGCGGTCTGCACCTCGAGATCGCTCAGCGCGGCGAGCGCCGTCGACTGGACCAGCCCGTCGAACCCTCGGCCACCGTGGAACGACACGTGGTCGCCGACACAGACCCGATCGATGCCGCTGGCTTCGATCTCGGCGATGCCGGCACGCAACGAGGCCGCACCCCCCTCGAACAGCCCGTGCGGGGGTCGGATGCCGACCGTGAGAGGTCGGCGTGGTTCGGCGAACTCGACCATCTCAGATCCGCTCGATGATGGTGCCGGTGCCGACACCGCCGCCGCAGCACATCGACACCAGCGCGTAGCGCCCACCGGTTCGCTCCAACTCGTTCAGTGCCTTGGTCAGCAGGATGCAACCGGTACCGCCGAGGGGATGTCCGAGTGCGATCGCTCCGCCATTCGGGTTCACCTTGGCGAGATCTGCGCCGACCTCGGTGGCCCAGGCCAGCACCACCGAGGCGAACGCCTCGTTGATCTCGAACACATCGATGTCGTCGAGGCCGAGGCCCGAGCGCTCCAGCAGGCGCCGGGTCGCCGGCATCGGCCCGGTGAGCATCAGCTCCGGATCGCTGCCGACGAGCACGGACTGCAGGATCCGCGCCCGCGGTCGGAGGCCGAGCTCGTCCGCACGTGAGGCCGAGGTCAGCAGCAGGGCCGCAGCACCATCGGCGATCTGCGATGACGTGCCCGCTGTGTGCACGGCGTCGGGCTCGGCCAGGTTGGTGCGCAACCCGGCCAGACCCGCCAGCGACGTGTCGCGGATGCACTCGTCCCGGTCGAACCTCGCGCCGCCGACATCGATCGGAACGATCTGCCCGTCGAAGCGCCCCTCGGCCCATGCCTGCGCGGCACGGTCCTGCGACAGCTTGGCGAACTCTTCGGTGTCGGCGCGGGAGACACCCCACCGTCGTGCGATCCGGTCGGCCCCCTGGAACTGGCTGGTCGGTTCGTACTGCTCGGCGTAGGTTCCCTCGCGTGGCATCCCCAGCGCGGGGTCCGTTGTCGACGAGCCCATCGGAACGCGCGACATCGTCTCCACCCCGCAGGCAACCGCGACATCCACCACGCCACCAGCGATCAGGCCGTGGGCCAGGGTGACAGCCTGCTGTGACGATCCGCACTGCACGTTCACCGTGCTGGCCGACACCTCCAGCGGCAGGCCTGCGGCGAGCCAGGCGTTACGGGTGACGTTGCCGCTCTGCGCACCGACCTGGCCGACGCAGCCGCCGATGACCTGTTCGATGGCATCGGCGCGGACCTCGCTGCGTTCCACCAAGCCGCGCTGGACCGCCCCGAGCAGGTCGTTGGCGGGCAACGAGGACAGGCCTCCGTTGCGCCTGCCGACGGCACTGCGCACGGCATCGATGATCACGACTTCGGCCACGATGGATCCCCCCTCGAGCGCCGGTCAGGTTCCGGCGACAATCAGTGTACCTATATTACTTTTCTGACGATTCCTCTCCTAGAGTGATTTTGCGGCGCACATGCCGTTGCCGAACGGGTGAATTCGTGGGGGTCGTGATGGATCTGTTGCTGCGGGGTGGCGAGGTCGTGGATGGCACTGGCGCGCCGGCGAGATCGGCCGACGTGCGGATCAGCCGTGGGATGATCACCGAGATCGGCGAGAGCCTTCGGCCCGACGGAGCTCGCGAGATCGATGCAACGGGCGGCTACGTGACGCCCGGCTTCATCGACATCCACACCCACTTCGACGCCTCGCTGTTCTGGGACCCGTTCTGCGACCCGATGGGCCTGCACGGTGTGACGTCGCTCCTGTACGGCAATTGCTCGCTCTCGCTGGCGCCGTGCCACGAACGGGATCGAGCCGAGCTGACCGCGTTGCTCTGCTACATCGAGGATCTGCCCGAGGCCGCGCTGGCCGAGGCCGTGCCGTGGACATGGGAGCGCTACCCCGAACTGGTCGACGAGATCGGCGCGAGAGAGTTCGGGTTGAACATCGCGGGCCTCGTCGGGCACACCCCGTTGCGCCTGTTCGTGATGGGGGCCGAGGCGTGGGAGCGACCAGCAACGGAGGCCGAACGCAGCCGGATCTCCGCCTTGGCGGATGAGTGCCTGCAGGCCGGTGCGTTCGGGATGTCCACCTCGATCGGGTTCGACGAGGACCGCAACAAGCGTCCGGTGCCGAGCCGGATCGCTGACGACGCCGAGTTCGATGCGTTGATCGATGTGCTGGCCGACCGAGGTCGGTTTCTGCAGTTCATCTCCGACCCGTATGCGAAGCGCACTCCGGCCAGTGTCCGCCGTCTGGCATCGCTCTGCGCCCGCCGCGGCTTGGTCAGCACGTGGATCAACGTGATGCACGACGATCAGCTCCCCGAGCTCGCCCTGTCGCTGATGGATCTCGCCGCAGAGCTCCAGGCCGACGGTTCGCCGTGCTATCCGCAGATCAGCCCACGACCGATGGACATCCAGGTCAACTGGTTCGGGGGGATGTCGTTCTTCACGATGAAGGACAGCTGGCACGCGATGGTGCAGACCATGGATCCCGAGGCGAAGGCCGCGTTGCTGGCCGATGCGCAGTGGCGCGCATCGGCGCGGGCCGATTGGGAGCGAGTGCCGTTCACGATGATCCGCCACCGGCTGCCCCACAAGGTCCGCCTGCTGTCGGTGACCCGGCCCGAGCACGAGGTCTGGCTCAACCGCACGCTGGCCGACCTCGTCGACGCTCGCGGCGGCCATCCCAGCGACGTGCTGGCGGATTGGATCCTCGACAACGATCTCCGCCCGGGTGTCGTCGGCAGCGGGGTCGGCAACGGCGACCCCGACGGCGTCGCCGCGTTGCTCAAGCACCCCGCCGGCGTGCTCGCCAACAGCGACGCCGGCGCGCACCTGCAGATGTTCTCCGCCGCCGGTGACAGCACACTGCTGCTCACCGAGTTCACTCGCGACCGTCGCGACCTGACGATCGAAGAGGCAGTGCACAAGCTGACCGGCCGGCTGGCCGGCCTGTTCGGGTTCGACGGTCGAGGCGTCCTGTGCGAGGGCACCGTTGCCGACGTCAACGTCTTCGCGCTCGACGAGCTGAGGTGGGGACCCGAGGCGTTCGTGGCCGATCTCCCCACCGGCGCACGAAGGCTCCGGCGACCAGCGGGCGGCTACCGGGCGACGATGGTCGGCGGCGTGGTCACCCAGGAGCACGGAACCAGCACGGGCGCGACGCCCGGGCGCCTGCTCAGATCCGCTCGATGATGGTCGCGGTGCCCATCCCGCCACCCGTGCACATGGTGATCAGCGCCGTCGACAGGTCGCGGCGTTCGAGCTCGTCGAGTGCGGTCTGGATCAGCATCGCCCCCGTCGCCCCGATCGGGTGACCAAGGGCAATCGCACCCCCGTTGACATTGACCTTCTCCGGGTCGAGGCCGAGATCACGGGTCGTCTTCAGTGGCACGGCGGCGAAGGCTTCGTTGATCTCCCAGAGGTCGATGTCGGCGATCTGCATGCCGGCCCGGGCCAGGCACTTCAGCGACGCCGGTCCGGGAGCGGTGAGCATGATCACCGGCTCCGCGGCGGCCACCGCGCTCATCGTGATCCGCGCCCGTGGCGTGAGCCCGTGGGCGCGCGCGTAGTCGGCTGCCGCGACGAGGATGGCGCTCGCACCATCGACCACACCGGAGGAGTTGCCGGCGTGGTGGACGTGGTCGATGCGCTGGACGGCGGGGTAGGCCTCCCGGGCCATCGCATCGAAGGACCGGTCGTAGCCGTCGAACACCTCGGTGCCCATCTGCGCGAATGACGGCGAGAGCTTGGCCAGGCCCTCCGTGGTGGTGGACGGCCGGGGGAACTCATCGGCGGCCAGGGCAACCGTGCCGTCGGGGTTGTGGATCGGCACGACGCTGCGATCGAACCGCCCCTCCGCCAAGGCCACGGCCGCGCGCTGTTGGCTGGCCAACGCGAACGCGTCGACGGCCTCGCGATCGAAGCCCTCCACGGTGGCGATCAGATCGGCGCTGATGCCTTGCGGCACGAGCGGGAAGCGCTCGCGCAGTGCCGGATTGAAGGCGGTGAAGTCGACCGGGCCGTCGTCGACCGGCCAGCGCGACATGCTCTCCACGCCGCCGCCCACCACCAGGTCCTGGTGTCCAGACTGCACGCCCATCGCCGCGAACGTGACCGCCTGCTGGCCCGAACCACAGAACCGGTTCAGGGTCAGCCCCGGTGCCTCCACCGGCCATCCTGCGGCCAGCACGGCCAGGCGGCCGATGCACACACCCTGGTCGCCGGCCGAGTTGCCGTTGCCGATGACGACGTCATCGACGGTCGAGGGATCGAAGCCGACGCGCTCACGGAGCGCGTTCAGCACCTGGCCGAGCAACTCCTGAGGATGGATGTGGTGCAGCGAACCGTTGCTCTTGCCCTTGCCCCGCGGCGACCGCACACCGTCGATGATCCATGCCTCTGTCACGATGGATGTCCCCTTCAATCATGTAACTACGTCAACTGATGACACTGTATCCTTACATGTCCGACGAACCAGAGGAGATCCCGATGCCGGTGTCCCGCTTTCCCGTCGAGTCAGCGCACATCGCGATGTTCGCACGAGCGATCGCTGACCCGAACCCCGTGTACTACGACCCCGACCAGGCAGCCGCCAGCGAGATCGGCGGTGTGCCCGCGCCACCAACCTTCGTCCAGGCGAGTGCGCAGTTCGATCCGGACTACCTGCTCCGCCCTGCCTTCGACGGTCCGTGGTTCGGGTCCGGACGCGACGCAACGGGTGTGGTCCGCGATCCCGCCCAGGGTGGCGGTCTGCACGCCGAGCAGCACTACACGTACCACCGACCGCTGTTGGCCGGAGATGTGCTCAGCGCGATCAGCCGCGACGGCGAGCAGTGGGAGAAGCAGGGCAGGCGTGGCGGGGCGCTCCAGTTCAGGGAGACCATCACTGAATACCGCGACTCGAGCGGCGAGCTCGTGGTGACCGCACGCAGCATCGGCGTGCGGACCGGCCAGGTCGTCGAGCAGGGCTGATCACATGGCACTCCAGGCAACCGACCTCGGCATCGGCGACACCCACGTGCAGGTCCTCACGGACAACCTGACCCGAACCCAGATCGTCATGTACGCGGGCGCGTCGGGCGACTACAACCCCCTCCACAGTGACGAGGTCTACACCACCCAGGTCGCCGGATATCCCAGCGTGTTCGCGCACGGCATGCTCACCATGGGCATGACCGGGCGAGCGCTCACCGATTGGGTCGGCATCGGACGCCTCACTGCCTACGGCGTCCGTTTTGCCAAGCAGGTCTGGCCAGGCGACGCGCTCACCGCGACGGTGACGGTGGAGGCGATCCGGGACTCGGGCGGCACGGTGATCGCCGATCTCAGCGTGGTCACCTGCAACCAGCACGGCGAAGAGGTCGTGCGCGGATCCGCAAGCGCGAGACTCGATCCGTGAAAGCTGCGCACGATGGCCGGGTCAGCATCGTCACCGGCGGGAGTCGGGGCATCGGTGCGGCGATCACCACCCGACTGGTTCGCGAAGGCGCGCACGTCGCGGTCGTCTACGTCGGGAACCATGCCGCCGCCGGCGCTCTCCAGGAGTCTCTGGCCGACGAGCCCGGCTCGGTGTCGCTGCACTGCGCCGACGTCGGCTCGGCGGGCGCCTGCCAGGCGGTGGTTGCCGACGTCCTGGCCCGGCACGGGCGGATCGATCACCTCGTCAACAACGCCGGCCTGCTCGTCGAGGCCAGCCCGAGGCGGATGACGCTCGACGAGTGGGACCGAGCGATCTCGGTGAACCTGTCGGCGTCGTTCTACTTCGCCCAGGCGGCGCTGGAGCAGATGATCACCCTGCAGTTCGGCCGGATCGTCAACGTGTCGTCGGTGACCGCCAGCATGGGCAGCGCATCCGAGGCCGGCTACGGCGCAGCCAAGGCCGGGCTGTTCGGA
>JAOBWQ010000326.1 GCA_025463425.1 Ilumatobacteraceae bacterium
TGATGCGCACCGTCGGCGGCACCGCAGATCGGAGCCGGCTCGACGGCGACGAGCCCATTCCTCATCTGCCGATCGACATCGTCCAGGTGACCCTCGACGACGGGCCGCCGACGTGGTTCGTGTCCCATCTCATCGCCCGAGGGCGTTCGTGGTGGCGTGGGCCGATCACCGCGGCGATGAACGCTCAGTTCATCGGCACGTGGGACATCTCGCCGCGTTGCCATCCGAACGACGGCCGGATCGATCTCGCGACGGTCTCGCCGGCGCTCGGCGTGCAGCAGCGCTGGCTCGCTCGGAAGCGGTTGCCGCTCGGTACCCACGTGCCGCACCCGTTGATCACGATCAAGCAGCACAGCGAGGTCACCGTCGATCTCGATGGCGAACGTGGGATCTGGCTCGACGGCATGCGCCAGGCGAGCGCGAGGGTGCTGCGGATCACGGTCGAACCCGACGCGCTCGTCGTCTGCGTCTGAAGCACAACGACGCACATCCTTGGGGCGAGCCGTTGATGGGCGCGGCTACGGTCGGTGCCCATGGACGCGTGGATCCTCGACGAGTCGCCCGGCGCGTACCGGTGGGGCGAGATCTCGTTGCCACCCCTCGGTGCCGACGACGTGCGGATCCGCGTCGTCGCCAGCGCCTTGAACCACATGGACCTGTGGGTCACGCGGGGCATGCCCAAGCCACCGTTGCCACACGTGCCCGGATGCGATGTCGCCGGCGTGGTCGACGCGATCGGATCGGCAGTCACCTCGGTGGCCGTCGGTGACGAGGTCGTGATCAACCCGGGCGTGTCTCCCGTCGAGGACATCATCGCCTGGGGCAACAACAGCCCGATGGGGCCCGGGTTCGCGATCTACGGCGAGCACACCTGGGGCGGGCATGCCGAATTCGCCCAGGTGGCGGCGCGCAACGTCGTCGTCCGCCCGGCCGGACGGACATGGGCCGAGTGCGCTGCCTATCCGCTCGCGTACCTCACGGCGTACCGCATGCTGAAGCGTGCTCGGCTCGTCGCCGGCGAGACCGTCGTCGTGGTCGGCATCGGCTCCGGCGTCTCGTGTGCTGCGCTCGCGATCGCCCGGCACATGGGCGCGCAGGTGGTCGTCACCAGCCGCAGCGAGGCCAAGCGCGCCGAGGCGCTGACGATGGGAGCCACAGCCGGGTACGACTCGGCCGATCGATCCTGGCCGGTGCAGGCCGACGTCGTGGTCGAGAGCGTCGGCCCGGCGACGTGGCAGCAGTCGACGCGCGCGCTCAAGCCGGGCGGACGTCTGGTGGTGTGCGGCAGCACGAGCGGGCCGAGCGTCGAGGTCTCGATGCCACGCCTGTTCTTCAAGCAGTGGGAGATCATCGGCTCGTCGATGGGCAGCTACCAGGAGTTCGCCGAGGTCACCCGTCTCGTCGCCGACGGTCTGGCGGTCACCGTCGACCAGACGTTCGCACTGGCCGACTACGAGTCCGCGCTGGCCTGCCTCGAGGCCGGCGAGCAGCTCGGCAAGATCGTCCTCGAACACCCGACCATCGATTCGACCAACCCCCGGAGCGTGACATGACCACCGACATCGAATCGATCAAGCAGATGGTGTGCGCCGAGGTCGATCGCCTTGCGCCGCAGCTGCTCGACGCGAGCCATCAGATCCACGCCAACCCCGAGCTCAACTTCCAGGAGCACTTCGCCCACGACCTGCTCACCGGTGTGCTGGCCGATGCCGACCTCGCTCCGGAGCGGCACGCGTACGGCATCGAGACCGGATTCGAGTCGCGGATCGGCGACTCCGGGATCGACGTCGCCGTCCTGTGCGAGTACGATGCATTGCCCTCGATCGGCCACGCCTGCGGGCACAACATCATCGCCACCGCCGGACTCGGCGCCGGGATGGCCGCGGCGACCGTGGCCAAGCTGGTCGGCGGCCGGCTGCGGATCATGGGCACGCCCGCGGAGGAGGGCGGCGGCGGCAAGATCGAGATGGCCCGCAACGGCGCGTTCCAGGACCTCGATGCGGCGATGATGGTGCACCCCGCCGACGCCGATCTGATCAGGATGGACGCGATCGCGATCCACCAGGCCGACGTGCACTTCGCCGGCAAGGCCGCACACGCCGCAGCCGCACCGCAGGAGGGTCTCAACGCGCTCGACGCAGCGGTGCTCGGCTACATGAACGTCGCCGCGCTGCGCCAGCACATGCTGCCGACCGAGCGGATCCACGGGATCTTCCTCAAGGGCGGGGACAAGGCCAACATCGTGCCGGCCGAAGCCGTGATGCAGTGGATGGTTCGCTCGCCCACGCTGGAGAGCCTGCAGCCGTTGAAGGAGCGGGTCGTCAAGTGCTTCGAGGGCAGCGCCATGGCGTGCGGCTGCACCTTCTCGGTGGAGTGGGACAACGTGTCCTACGCCGACATGATCGACAACGCGCCGATGGTCGAGTCGTACGTCGCCAACGCGGCGCGGGTCGGACGCACCGTGCAGGATCCGCGAGCGATCGGCAAGCACGTCGTCGGCTCGACGGACATGGGCAACATCAGCTACCTCGTGCCGAGCATCCACCCGATGATCCAGGTCGCGCCGCTGGGCACGGCCATCCACACCGTCGACTTCGCCAGGTGGGCGGCCAGCGCGGACGGCGACCGGGCGGTGCTCGACGGCGCGAAGACGATGGCGATGACCGTCGTCGACCTGTGGTGCCAGGACGGCCTGATCGACTCGGTCCGCACGTCGTTCGCACAGCGTCCAGCCGGTGTCGAGGTTCTGTAACGCCAGCTCACCGCACCGGCGCATACCGCTCGGCTCCCATGGCCAACCCCTAGGATGGTCGCTCGTGACGGTCTACGTCCCCGAAGAGTTCACCAGTGACGAAGGCGACATCCTCCGTCGATATTTTTCGAACCTCGACGGACCCGTTGTCGCCCTCGTCAACCTGCCCGAGGTCGTCAAAGGCGCCCTGTTCGCCCGCTACAGCCGGAGCCCGAAGAGCCTGCGCCGGCTGTTCCTCGACGAGTTCGTCGGTGACCTCGACATCAGTGGCGATCAGACCGTCGACGCCACGATCGGCCTCGCCCGTGCCGAGGCGCTGTACGAGAAGGTCTTCTTCGAGTACGGCGACGACTCCGTCGCCCAGCTCGGCGGGGTGCACCTGGCCTGTGAGCAGGCATCGAACATCCTGACCAAGGTGCTCGAGTGGGGTCGGCTGATGAGCTACCTCGAGCAGAGCACCCGCTACATCGCCTACGACTCACGGCTCGGCGGCCGGTACCGCTTCTATCGTGATCCGGCTGTGCTGAACAGCCCGTTCGGCACTCGTTACGTCGGCGACATGGACCGCATGTTCGATGCGTACAGCCTGCTGATCAGCAAGGTCACCGATCACATCCGCGCCACCGTGCCCCGCCTGCCGAGCGACAGCGACTTCATCTATCGCCAGGCCACCCGGGCCAAAGCGCTCGATGCCGTACGCGGCGTGCTGCCGGCCGCCTCGTTGAGCAACGTCGGCATCTACGGCAGCGGCCAGGGGTTCGAGATGCTCCTGCTGAGGATGCGCTCGCACCCGCTGCCCGAGGCGCAGCACTACGCCGAGCTGATGCTGCACGAGCTGCGCAAGGTGATCCCGAGCTTCTTGAAGCGCGTCGACCTCCCCGAGCGCGGCGGTCAGTGGAGCCACTACATGGCGACCACACGCGACCACACCGCGGAGCTCGTCGACGGGATCTTCGGCGGCACGCCCGTCGAGCCCGCACCGTCGGTCGAGCTGCTCGACTGGGACCCCGAGGCCGAGGACAAGCTGCTCACCGCGATCTGCTATCCGCACAGCAACCTGC
>JAOBWQ010000334.1 GCA_025463425.1 Ilumatobacteraceae bacterium
CTGCGCGCTGGTTTCGTCATCCTCGGCTCGGCGCTGATCACCCAGTTCTGGTGGGTGCTGGTCGTCTTCGGCGTCTTCTTGATCGTCACCGGCGTGAAGATCTTCCGCCACCGCAACGCCGACCACGCCAACGAGGCCACCCACGGCCTCGGCCTGCTGCGCAAGATCATGCCGGTCACGGAACAGCTCGACGGGCACAACTTCTTCACCCGCCAGAACGCGAAGCGCACTGCCACTCCCCTGCTGGCGGCGCTCGTGGTGATCGAGGTGACCGACATCATCTTCGCTGTCGACTCGGTGCCGGCGATCCTCGCGGTCTCCCACGAGCCGTTCCTCGTGCTGTCGTCGAACGCGTTCGCGATCCTCGGTCTGCGCGCGATGTACTTCTTGCTGGCCAACGCCAAGGAGAAGTTCTTCTACCTGTCGCACGCGCTCGGCGGGATCCTGGTCTTCGTCGGCGCCAAGATGACCATCTCGCACTGGGTGCACGTCAACACGTACCTGTCCCTCGGCGTGATCGTCCTCATGCTCGCCGTCGCGATCCTCCTCAGCGTCCGGCGCAATGCAGCCCAGCCGGTGATGGAGGGATCACCCACCTGACGTGTCGCCGGGACGCCAGCATCACGCTTCAGGTTTGACCCGGTTGTGCCGATGGACACGTGACCGACTCCGACACTCGAGGGGAATGCATTGCCCACGCCTGGAACGTCCGACCTCGACGAACGACCACGGCAGTGTTCGGTCGAGGGCGGCACATCGGCCGACGTCGCGCTGAGCGTGCTCGAGACCCTGCAGGCGAAGGCGCCCGTCGGGTTCGGCTTCGTCGATCGGTCGCTTCGGGTCGTTCGCGTCAACGAGGCGATGGCGAAGATCTTCGGCCTCGACGGCGACGTGGTCGGTCGACACATCGCCGAGGTGCTCCCGGGGCTGTGGACGCGCCTCGAGCCGACGGTCGAACACGTGCTCGCCACGGGCCAGTCGGTGCTCGACGTCGAGGTCGAGGCCGAATCGGCCGGCACGACGCGCGCCTTGCTGGCCAGCTTCTACCCCGTGGCGCTGGACGGCGAGACGATCGGGGTCGGCTCGGTGGTCGTGGACGTGACCGATCGAAAGCGCTCCGAGCAGGCCCGTGGCCAACTGTCTGCGATCGTCGACGGATCGGGCGATGCGATCTTCGGTGTGACGGTGGACGGCGTGCTCACCAGTTGCAACCTCGCCGCGCAGCGGATGTTCGGATACTCCGCCGACGAGATGGTCGGCCGGCCGGTCTCGATCATCGCTCCACCACGCCGCACCGACGAGCAGCGCGAGATGCGCGAGCGGCTCATCCTCGGTGGACCGCCGGAGCGGCTGGAGACGGTGCGGCTCCGCAACGACGGCTCACCCGTCGACGTGCTCGTCACCGCCTCGACCACCACCGACGAGAACGGCACCGTCACCGGACTGGCCGTCATCATGCAGGACATCGGCGAACGGCTCGCGGCCCAACGCGCGCTCGAAGCCAGCCGGCGCCGGCTGGCCGAAGCACAGCGCACGGCCCGTCTGGGCAGTTTCGAGTACGACGTCCGGACTGAAGAGCTGACCTGGTCCGACGAGTACTACCGGATCCTCAAGCTCGATCAACGCATCATCGCGAGCACACGTCTGTTCATGCTGATGGTCCACCCCGACGACGTCACGCCGGTGCAGCGGGTCTGGCTCGACGCTCGGCATCGGGGCAACCCGTTCGATCTCGAGTTCCGGGTCATCACCGTCGGCGGAGAGCAGCGCACCGTCAACGCGCGAGCGGTGGCCGAGATGAACGAGACCGGTGAGGTGGTCAAGCTCTCGGGCACGATGATGGACATCACCGATCGGGCCGAAGCCGATCGCGTCCGCTGGGCGGCCGAAGCCCGGTTCGAGATCGGCTTCGAGCAGTCGGCGATCGGCGCCGCGATCGCCGATCTGGACGGCATTCCGACGCGCGTCAACAGCGCGGTGTGCGCGATCCTGGGCCGACCAGCCGATCAGCTCGTCGGTCGGCGATGGGTCGACTTCATCCCCCCGGACGACGTGCCGCTGTGTGAAGCAGTGCTCGCCCGAATCACTGCCGGCCACGATCTGTACCACGATGAACGCCAGTACATCCGCCCGGACGGCACCGCAGTCTGGACCTCCTGCAACGTCAGCCTCGTGCGCGACACGGCCGGCACACCGCAGTACCTGTTCGTGCAGATGCAAGACATCAACTCGCGCAAGTTGATGGAGCTCGAACTCGCCCACCAAGCGGTGCACGACTCCTTGACCGGCCTGCCCAACCGCGCTCTGCTCACCGACCGGTTGAACCACGGCCTCGCGGGAACGCGTCGGCGCAACACCCAGATCGGCGTGATGTTCCTCGATCTCGATCAGTTCAAGCTGGTCAACGACTCAGCCGGGCACGAGACCGGCGACCGACTGCTCATCGAGATCGCCGAGCGGATCGTCTCGGCCGTCCGCCCGGACGACACGGTCGCCCGGTTCGGCGGCGATGAGTTCGTGATCATCTGCGACGACGTCTCCGCCGCCGATGCCCAGCAGATCGGCGAGCGAGTGCTGGAGAGCGTGCGCCGACCGGCCAGGCTGGGCGACCAGGAGATGTTCCCGTCCGTCAGCCTCGGCATCGCGATGTCCGATCAGGATTCGACGCCGGCGAGCCTGCTCCGCGACTCGGACGCAGCCATGTTCCTGGCCAAAGAGCGCGGGCGTGGACGGCTCGAGGTCTTCGGCGAGACGCTGCGCACCAAGGCCGAACGGCAATGGGTGACGAGTACGGATCTGCATCGCGCCCTCGACCGCGACGAGCTGACGATCCACTACCAGCCGGTGATCGACCTGGCGACAGGCGAGATGGTGAGCGCCGAGGCGCTCGTGCGCTGGATCCATCCGGAACGCGGCCTGGTCGGCCCGGACGAGTTCATCCGGTTCGCCGAAGAGACAGGGTTGATCGTGCCGATCGGTACGTGGGTGCTCGAGACGGCGTGCGCCCAGCTCGTCGAATGGCAGGCGCTTCGGCGCGCTGGCGGGACCGTCGCGACGCTGTCGATGGCCGTCAACCTGTCGGTCCGCCAGATGCTGGCGACGGGTGTCGTCGCACTCATCCGCGAGGTCCTCGGTCGCACCGGCATCGATCCCGCAGACCTGTGCCTGGAGCTGACCGAGAGCGTCTTCATGGAGGACGTCGCCTACTTCGGATCGGTGCTGGCCGACATCAAGGCGATCGGAGTCGATCTCGCGATCGACGACTTCGGAACCGGCTACTCGTCGCTGAGCTACCTCAAACGGTTCCCTGTGGACCGCGTCAAGATCGATCGGGCCTTCGTCGACGGGCTCGGCGTCGACGCCCACGACACGGCGCTCGTTGCCGCAATCGTCGCGATGGCCGGGGCGCTGGACCTCGCGATCACCGCCGAAGGTGTCGAGACCTGCGATCAGCTCGCTGAGCTGCGCCGGCTCGGCGTGTCACGAGCGCAGGGTTTCCTCCTCGCCCGTCCGATGCCGGCCGAGGAGCTGACCCGGATGATCACCGAGGCCCGGCGCTGGTCGATCGACTGATCCTCAGGATGTCGGTCGCCGACGCTTCCACTCGGCCCTGCGACAAGTGCATCGAACTTCAAGTTTCCGTCTCCCCTGCCGATGGTGTTGTGAACCCGTAGGGATGTTCGACGCTCGGCTGGCTGCCGCTTCGACTGTTGGAGAGGGATGCCGCGCCAATGCCGACCAACTCCGATGTCGACTCTGCCACCTCGACCATCCTCGAGGCCCTGACTGCCAACGCGCCGGTCGGACTGGGTTTCGTCGATGCCGACTTCCGAATCGATCGATGCAACCCCGCGATGATCGAGATGTTCGGGCTGTCCTGCGACTCGGTCGGTGGTCGGATCGCCGATGTCCTTCCCGAGCTGTGGGCGATGACGGAGAGCGACCTGCGCCAGGTGGTCACCTCCGGACGGCCGATCTCCGGGCTTGCGATCGACTGCGCGCCGGTGGGCACGCGGGCCGGACGGCGTCTCGTCGCCGACCTCCTTCCGGTCGTCGTCGATGGCGAGACGATCGGCGTCAGCACCATCGTCGTCGACGTCACGGACCGCACCAGAGCCGAGGACGACCTGCGGTTCCACACCGATCTCCTGGCCAGCGCCGGCCTGTCGGTGGTCGTCGTCGACCTCGAACGCGTCGTGGTGCACTGGAACCATGCCGCGGAGGAGATGTACGGGTGGTCCGCCGCTGAGGCGGTGGGACGGAAGTCCTATGAGCTGCTTCCCCGCCGCGACGATCCGGGCATGGATCACGACGTGGTCGCTGCGATCTGGCGCGGTGAGGCCTGGTCCGGTGAGTACGAGGTCCAGCGGCGCGACGGGACCATGGTCTCGACCTTCGTCACGAACAAGCCGATGTTCGATCCGCACGGCAAGCTCATCGCAGTCGTCGCGATCTCCATCGACGTCAGCGAACGTCGCGCAGGCGAGGTCGCCCGACATCAGCTCTCCGCGATCGTCGACGGTTCGGGTGACGCGATCTTCGGCGTGACCCTCGACGGGATCGTCACGAGCTGGAACGACGCCGCGCACCGGATGTTCGGATACGCCGCAGTCGACATCGTCGGACGACCGGTCAGCCTGCTGGCCCCGCCGTTCCTGGCCGGTGAGCAGCTCGGCATGCGAACGCGCCTCGCTGCCGGCGGCCCGCCGGAGCGCTTGGAGACGGTACGCGTCCGCGACGACGGCGAGCTGATCGACGTCGTCGTCACGGCCTCGACGACGCTGGACGAACGCGGGAACATCACCGGCCTCGCCGTGATCATGCAGGACATCCGGGAGCGAGTCGCTGCGCAGCGCGCTCTGGAGTCGAGCCGACGCCACCTCGAAGAGGCGCAGCGCACGGCACACCTCGGGAGCTTCGAGTACGACGTGGTGTCCGGCGAGATGACGTGGTCGGACGAGTACTACCGCATCCTCCGCCTCGACCAGCGCATCACCCCGAGCACATCGACGTTCATGTCGATGGTCCACGCCGACGACGTCGCAGCGGTGACCCGGGTGTGGATCGACGCCCAACGTCACGGGCTGCGGTTCGACCTCGAGTTCCGGATCACACCGATCGGCGGTGGGCAACGCACCGTCAACGCCCGCGCCATCCCCGAGCAGGACGCCGCCGGCAAGACGATCAGAGTCGCCGGGACGATGATGGACATCACCGAGCGCGTCGAAGCCGATCGCATCCGATGGGCGGCCGAGGCGCGCTTCGAGATCGGTTTCGAGCAGTCGGCCATCGGTGCCGCGATCGCGAACCTGTCCGGCATCCCCACCCGTGTGAACAGCGCGGCCTGCGCGATCCTCGGACGGCCCGCCGAAGAGCTGCTCGGCACTCAGTGGACCGCCTTCATCCCACCTGGCGACGTTCCGCTCGGCGAAGCCGTGGAAGCTCGAGTCGCCGCCGGCGGCGACGCGTATCACGACGAGCGTCGCTACGTGCGCCCGGATGGCAGCACGATCTGGACCTCGTGCAACGTCACACTCGTGCGCGACCACACCGGCGCCCCGCAGTACTTCTTCGTGCAGCTGCAGGACATCAACGCTCGCAAGGAGATGGAGCTGGAGCTCGCCCATCAGGCGGTGCACGACACGTTGACCGGCCTGCCGAACCGAGCCCTGCTCACCGATCGGCTCGTGCACGGGTTGGCGGGATCGCTCCGGCGTCGAACGCAGGTCGGCGTGATGTTCCTCGACCTCGACCAGTTCAAGTTGATCAACGACTCGTCGGGCCACGAGACCGGCGACGCAGTGCTCAGGGAGGTCGCGGACCGGATCCTGGCGTCGGTACGGCCAGGTGACACCGTCGCCAGGTTCGGCGGCGACGAGTTCGTGATCGTGTGCGACGACATCACATCCGCCGAGGCCATCCGGATCGCGGAGCGCGTGCTCGCCGGCGTGCGCCAGCCGTCGCGCATCGCTCAGCACGAGATCTACACGTCGGTGAGCATCGGCATCGCGCTGTCCGACCACACGTCCACGCCGGCCAGCTTGCTGCGCGACTCGGACGCCGCGATGTTCCTGGCCAAGGCGCGCGGACGGGGCAGGGTCGAGGTGTTCGGCGAATCGCTGCGTGCGAGAGCGGAACAGCGTTGGATGACCACAGCGGACCTTCACCGCGCGCTCACCCGCAACGAGTTCGTCGTTCACTACCAACCGGTCATCGACCTCGGTACCGGCGCGATGGCCAGCGTGGAAGCGCTCGTGCGGTGGGCCCACCCCCAGCGTGGGCTCGTCAGCCCGCTCGAGTTCATCCCGTTCGCCGAGGAGACGGGGTTGATCGTGCCGATCGGGGCGTGGGTGCTCGAACAGGCCTGCAGAGAGCTGCGACAGTGGCAGCAGTTGCAGCACGAGCAGATGCTGCCGACGCGCCTGTCGGTGGCCGTCAACCTGTCGGTGCGCCAGATGCTGGCTCCGGACATCGTCGACGTCATCACCGACACGTTGGCACGGACGGCGATCGATCCCGCCGACCTCTGCCTCGAGCTCACCGAGAGCGTGTTCATGGAGGACGTCGACTACTTCGGCCGCGTGTTGGCCGAGATCAAGTCGATCGGGGTCGACCTCGCGATCGACGACTTCGGCACCGGCTACTCATCGCTCAGCTACCTGAAGCGCTTCCCGGTCGACTCGGTGAAGATCGACCGTGCCTTCGTCGACGGGCTCGGCGTGGATCCGCACGACACGGCGCTCGTGGCCGCGATCGTCGCGATGGCCGGAGCACTCCGGCTCGGTGTGACCGCCGAAGGAGTCGAGACCGCAGATCAACTTCGCGAGCTCCAAGTGCTCGATGTTCGTCGGGCGCAGGGCTACCACCTCGCACGTCCGATGCCGGCCGCCGAGATCACCCAGCTGATCCTCGAACGCAAGCACTGGCGACTCGATCGGGAGCTCAGTTCTCGTCGAGGTCTTTGCTGAGCTCGTCGCTCAGATCGTCATCGAGGTCTACCGCCAGGCTCTCGGAGGCGACGTCCTCAGCGAGGCTCTCGGGGGCGGCGTCGGCGGCCTCGCCTTGGTGGAACCTGGCGTAGACGGTCTCGGCGACGGCTTCGGGCAGCCACGTCAGTGACTTGAGCGTGTCCAGCGACGCCCTCTTGACGGCGTTCACCCCGCCGAGCTCCTTGCTGAGCCGGGCTTTGCGGGTCTCGCCGAGGCCGGCGATGTCGTCGAGCGAGCTCTTGGTCATCCGCTTGCCACGCAGCTCGCGGTGGAACGTGTTCGCGAACCGGTGCGCTTCGTCGCGGATGCGCTGGAGCATGAACAGCGCCTCACCGCCGCGGGGCACGTTGATCGGCTCGCTGCGGCCGGGCACGTAGACCTCTTCGAACCGCTTCGCCAGTGACGCCAACGGAATCTCGTCCTCGAGCCCGAGCGCCTTGACGACCCGCTCGGCGACGGCCAGCTGACCCTTGCCGCCGTCGACCAGGAGCAGCTGCGGCGGATAGGCGAACTTGCCCGGGCGGTCGCCACGCTCGTTCACCGGTTGGTCGCGCTCTTGGATGTAGGCGGTCAGGCGACGGGTCAGCACCTCTTCCATCGCGGCGTAGTCGTCGTTGCCGGCAACGGTCTTGATCTTGAACCGGCGGTACTCGCGCTTGTTCGGCAGGCCGTCCTCGAGGACCACCATCGACCCGACGTAGTCGGTGCCCTGCATGTGCGCCATGTCGTAGCACTCGATGCGCAGCGGTGCCTCGGGCAGGTGGAGCAGATCCTGCAACTCGGTCAGCGCCCGGCTACGGGTGTTGTGGTCCGCGGCGCGGCGCAGGCGATGACGGGTGAACTCCTCCTTCGCGTTGCGCGTCACCGTCTCGTGGAGGTCGCGTTTGTCGCCGCGCTGAGGCACGCGGATCTGCACCCGCGACCCGCGCAGATGGCTGAGCCACTCCTCGTACGTCGCGCTGTCCTCGGGATCGACCGGCACGAGCACCTGCTTGGGGATGCCCAGCGGCGGTTCGTCGCCGTACATCTCCTCCATGATCCGGTCGACCAACCCACCCGCGCTGAGGTCTTCGACCTTGTCGACGATGAAGCCCTTCCGCCCGACGACGCGGCCCTTGCGGACGTAGAAGACCTGCACGGCAGCTTCCAGCTCGTCCTCGGCGATGCCGATCACGTCGATGTCCTCGCTGCGCTCGCCGACCATCTGCTGCTTCTCGATCGCGCGCAGCACGGCCGTCCAGCGGTCGCGCAGGCGGGCAGCTTTCTCGAACTCGAGATCCTTCGCCGCAGCGCGCATGTCGGACTCGAGCCGCTTCACGATCTCGTCGGTGTCCCCGTCGAGGAAGTCGCACAACTCGTCGACCTGCTGCAGGTACTCGACCTTGGCGATCTCGCCGACGCACGGGCCGCTGCACTTCTCGATGTGGAACAGCAGGCACGGCCGGCCGATGCGCTGGTGCTCGGCGAACTTGCCGTTGCTGCACGTACGCACGGGGAAGCTGCGCAGCAGCAGATCGAGCGTGTCGCGGATGGCGTACGCGTGGGCGTAGGGACCGAAGTAGCGGACACCCTTGCGCTTGCGACCGCGCATCACGAGCGCACGTGGGAACTCTTCGTCAAGGGTGACCGCCAGGAACGGGTAGCTCTTGTCGTCGCGCAGACGGATGTTGAAGCGCGGGCGGTGCTGCTTGATCAGCGTCCACTCGAGCATCAACGCCTCGACCTCGTTGCGGACCTCGATCCACTCGACCGTCTCGGCGGTCAACACCATCTGCGCAGTTCGCGCATGGAGGTTGCGCGGATCCTGGAAGTAGTTGCTGAGCCGCTGTCGCAGGCTCGACGCCTTTCCGACGTAGATGACCCGGCCCTCGGCGTCCTTGAACTGGTACGAGCCGGGACCTTCGGGGATGGTTCCGGAGGGCGGACGCTTGACCATGGTGCGTTCGATCATACGGGCGTTCGATCGACAGAGAGACCCGGCTCCTCACCGCTAGGCTCGTCCGCAATGCCTGGCCGCTACCGGTTCTCCATGCCGTCCAGCCGCGACCACTCCGACCCTTGGTTCCGTCTCGGCTCGATCGACATCACCACCACCGTGATCGTCGCGTTCTTGTGCGTGCTCAGCTTCTTCGTCTACGCCGCGGACAAGACCCTGCTCTACAACCTGTATCTGATCCCGTCGGAGAACCCGATCACCGGATCGGTCAAGGGTGGCCAGATCTGGCGCCTGATCACCTGGCCGGTCGCCAACCAGCCGGACATCTTCGTGGTCTTGTCCGTGGCGATCTTCTGGTACCTCGGCAGCCGCATCGAGGCGCAGCTCGGGCGGGTCAAGTACCTCTGGCTGATCACCCTCATCACGCTGCTCCCCGCGCTCATCGCGGTCGGGCTCGATGTCGAGACATCCGGCATCCGCACCCTCGAGATCGCGATCTTCGTGGTGTTCGTCTGCGAGAACCCGAAGATGCCGTTCTTCTTCGGCATCCCTGCGTGGATCCTCGCCGTCGTCATCGTCGGCATCGACATCCTTCAGCTGCTCGGTGACCGCCAGTCCGAGGTGCTCGTCGTGTACGTGGCCTCGATCATCACTGCCGTGTGGACCGCACGCAGCATGGGCATGATCAACGACTTCCAGTGGCTGCCGCAGATCAAGGTCCCCGGTCGCTCGCGCACGTCGTCGAGCAGCAGTGGTAGCAGCAAGAAGCGCAAGGTCGTCCGCAGCTCGGGCGGGAGCAGCCCGGTCGTGGTCGACGGACCGTGGCCCACCACGCCCGTCTACCGGCCGATGCAGGACCAGGCCGAAGTCGACAAGATCCTCGACAAGATCGCACTGGTCGGCATGGACGGCCTGACCTCGGACGAGAAGAAGCGCCTCAACGACGCCAGCAAGCGCCTCCGCAAAGGCGGCAACTAGCCCCTACCTGCGCCCGGTTGGAGGGCTTGCCGTGCACCCGGGTGCACGGCAGACCCTCCATCGGGTGCCGGCGTCAGCTTCGTAGGGCTTTGGTCTTCGTTCTGGGCTTGGGTGCGGGCTTGGTCGGCGAGGCCGTTGTGACCGACGCAGCGCCAGCGGGTTTCTTGGCCGGCGCCTTCTTCACGGCGGACTTGGCGGCCTTCTTCTGCTCGGCCGCTTCGATTCCCTCGAGCGAGAACATGTTCGGCGTGTTGCCGTCGTCGCCGTCACGTTCGGCCTGGCGGGCCCGCTTCGCGGCGGCCTTGGTGACCGGGCGGTTCTCCCACGGCAGTGGCGTGGATTCGACCTCGATCGAGGGCAGCTCCGACGTGCTCAGCAACGGCTTCAGGAATCGACCTGTGTGACTTGCCGACACCGTGGCGAGGTGCTCGGGGGTGCCTTCGCCGACGATCATGCCGCCCCCGCTGCCGCCTTCGGGACCGAGGTCGATCAGCCAGTCGGCCGTCTTGATCACGTCGAGGTTGTGCTCGATGACCAACACCGTGTTGCCCTGGTCGACCAGCCTCGACAGCACGGTCAGCAACCGCCGAACGTCCTCGAAGTGCAGGCCGGTGGTGGGTTCGTCGAGGAGGTAGATCGTGTGCCCGGTCGAGCGCTTGGCGAGCTCGGCAGACAGCTTGACCCGCTGGGCCTCGCCACCGGACAGGGTGGGCGCCGACTGGCCGAGGCGCACGTAGCCGAGCCCGACGTCGACCAGGGTCTGCATGTACCGGGCGATTCCGGGTTGGTTGTTGAAGAAGTCGACGGCCTCGGCCACCGGCATGTCCAGCACCTCGGCGATGTTCTTGCCCTTGAACTGGATGTCGAGCGTGTCGCGGTTGTAGCGGGCGCCCTTGCAGACCTCGCACGGCACGTAGACGTCGGGCAGGAAGTGCATCTCGATCTTGATCGTGCCGTCGCCGCTGCACGCCTCGCAGCGGCCGCCGGCGACGTTGAAGCTGAACCGGCCCGGCAGGTAGCCGCGGACCTTGGCCTCCTGAGTGGAGGCGAACAACTTGCGGATGTTGTCGAACACACCGATGTAGGTGGCCGGGTTGGAGCGTGGCGTACGTCCGATCGGCGACTGGTCCATGTCGATGACCTTGTCGAGCCGTTCGATGCCCTGGATGCTGGTGTGCTTGCCGGCGGGCATCTTCGACTTGTAGATCTTCGTCATCAGCGTCGGCAGGAGGATGTCGCGGATCAGCGAGCTCTTCCCCGAGCCGGACACGCCGGTGACGGCGACGAAGCAGCCGAGCGGGATCTCGACGTCGATGTCGCGCAGGTTGTGCTCGCGGGCACCCTTGATCTCCAGCCAGTCCTTGCCCGGCGCGCGACGCTGCTTCGGCACGGGAACGGAGCGGGCGCCGGAGAGGTACTGCCCGGTGATCGATTCCTTGCACTTCAGGATGCCCTTGACCGGACCGCTGTAGACGACGTTGCCGCCGTGCTCGCCCGCACCCGGGCCGATGTCGACGATCCAGTCGGCGGTCATGATCGTGTCCTCGTCGTGCTCGAC
>JAOBWQ010000400.1 GCA_025463425.1 Ilumatobacteraceae bacterium
ACAGCGCAACTGCGCCCTCCATCGCCCCCACCAGATCGGCGGCGGTGAGCGTGACGGCGAGGGCCTCCCACGCCGTGATGTCGTCCCGACTCAGCACGCCCAGTTCAGACGTGGTGCAGCGCGTGCCTGCATCGATGAGCGCGACGGGTCGGGTGAGGTCGACCCCCTCGGCTCGCGCACCGATCATCGCCTCGGCGATCGAGAAACCGTCACCGGATTCGACCAGCGCGACCGCGGTCGTGCACCCCGCGACGTCGATCGCCAGAGCGGGCGCGTCGGTCCGGCCGCCGTCGCGCACGACAGCCACGTGCTGGAGGTCCGCCGAGACGATGATCGACCGGTCGGTCTCGCCTCCGGTGCTGCCGCCGCGGCGGAGCAGGTCGTGGGCGAGGACGGGCGCGAGGAACGCGGTGTCGCAGGCGCGACGGGCGAAGGCGCGCACGACGATCGCCGCTTCCACTCCGGATGCCATCGCCTCAGTCGTGGTGCCGGTGCGCAATGCTCGCCAGCCGGTCTGGGCGACCGCCGCGTCGAGGCGATCGTGGCGCTCGACGTCGTCGAGGTCGCCGACGGTGCTGGGGCCGAGCTTCAGCGCCAGCCGGTCGGCAGCGTCCTCGAGCTCGCGTTGCTCTGGTGTGGGTCGGGCGTCCAACTCAGCTCCCGTGGCTCGCCTGCAGCTCGCGCCGCAGCACCTTGCCGGACGGCAGGCGGGGGATCTGATCGAGGAACTGCACCTCGCTGACGCGCTTGTACGCGGCGAGGTTCGCGGCGACGATCTCGCGCAGCGCATCGGCATCGACCCGACTGCCCGGAGCGCGGACCACCGCAGCGACGACGGCCTCTCCCGTTGCAGCGTGGGGCACGCCGAACACGGCGCAGTCGACGACATCAGGATGGCCGAGGAGCACACCCTCGATCTCGGCGGGCGCGACCTGGAAGCCGTTGACCTTGATCATCTCCTTGACTCGGTCGGTGATCGTGACCCAGCCGCCCGCGTCGACCGCACCGACGTCGCCGGTGCGATACCAACCGTCCACGATCACGTCGTCGTTGGCCGTCTCCGGCAGGTAGCCGATCATCAGCGACGGGCTGCGGACCTGGAGCTCGCCCGTGCCCCCCGGGGCCAGTACCGCGCCGGTCTCGATGTCGACGGCGCGCAGCTCGACGCCATGTGGCGCGACCCCGACGGAATCCAGGCGCCATGCGTCCGGTCGATCCTCCGGGTTGACGGCGATCACGGGCAGCTCGCTGGCTCCGTAGGCGGGAAGGAAGCGCACGCCGGAACGACGGGTGACGGTGTCGGCCACGGAGGCAGTGACCGGGGTGGCGCCCCACATGATGTAGCGCAGCGAGGAGAGATCGAACCGTTCGAGATCGGGATGCGATGCCATGGCCAACGCGATCGGGGCGACGGCCATCTCGATCGTGATCCGGTCTTGCTCGACTGCGGTGAGCACGGTGTCGAGGTCGAAGCGGCGGTGCAACCGGACCGACGCCCCGGCGGCGATCACGGCGAACAGGTTGAGTAGGCCGAGGATGTGGAACGGCGGCGTCGCGATCTGCAGGCGATCGTCAGCGGTCAGTCCGAGTGCCTCGACCCAGTGGCGGGTGCCGGCGAACATCGTCCGGTGGGTGTGGCGCACGGCCTTCGGAAGTCCCGTCGTGCCGGAGCTGAACACCATCACGGCGAGGTCGTCGACATCGATCCGGATCGGCCGCTGTTCCGCGCCGGCGACCGACGACTGCAGTTCGGCGATCGCGATCACGGGCCGGTCGGTCACGAGTTGGTCCAGAGCCGCAGCTCCCGAACCGTCGTGGACGAGATGTGTCGGCTCGGTGAGCGCCAGGGCGTGGGCCACCTCGCGGTCGCGCCAGGCGGTGCTGACCATCACGATCGTCGCCCCCAGGCGAAGCGTGGCGAAGACCACTGCCACGAACTCCGGGCTGTTCCCGGCGCTGAGCCCGACCCGTGAGCCTTGGGTGACCCCACGTGCGGCAAGGTGCGCCGCGCACCGGTCGACGAGGTCGGCGAACTCGTCGTAGGTCCACGTATCCGAGCCCATTCGCAGCGCGACTCGATCGCCGTGCGCGACGACGGCGTCGTCGAGCAACGAGCCGAGTGGGCGCGGTTCGATGATCACGTCGGCCTCCGTCATGCGGAGGCGACGATAGCCCAGCAGTCGCGAAGATGAAAGTAGATTGGCGAAAAGTGAGAACTCAATTCTCACCCCCAGCGGATGGTTCAGGCGCGCTTGGCTGCCTTCGTCGCCGGCGACTTGGCCGCCGTTGCCTTTGCCGACGCCGGCTTCTCGCCGGCGCCGGAGCGGGATGCGAACACCTCGTCGGAGGCGATCGCGTGCAGGCAGAACTCCCACACCTCCTCACCGGTGATCGCGTGGCGGCCGCCCGCGCTGCGACCTGCGGTGGTGGTGGCGGTCTGGAGGACGATGGCTGCCATGCGCCGGGGCCGCCCTGGTCGCAGGAGGCCGGCTTCTCCGGCGTCCTCGACGATGCCCGCGACCCAGTCGACCACGGGTGCGTACGCCTCGGTGACCTCTTCGGGGTGATCGACCACGAGCCGTTGGGCGAACTCGAAGAACAGTGGCTGAACCGATACCCGGCCCGGCGAGCACAGCTCGTACAGGAGCAGCACGGCGTCGCGCAACCGGTCCAACGGATCGCCGTCGGGAGCAGTCTCCTTCAGTCGTTTGACCGCGACGTCCATCTCTTCTTCGAACAGAGAGAGGAGCAGCTCGTGCTTGCCGTCGAAGTACTGGTAGAAGCTGCGCAGCGACTGCTTCGAGCGGTCGACGACCTCCTGCACCGTGAACTCGGTCGATTCCTTCTCGGCGATGATCTCGCGGGCGGAGTTCAAGAAGCGCTGCACTCGCTTCGCGGCGCGCACGCGAGCGGACTGCGTCGAGCGGTCGATCGCACGCTGACGCCACGCCGGCTCTGGGGCAGTCGACTCATCCGCCCCCGCCGGGGGTGATTCGGGCTTGGCGGTTCTGGGCATCCCGACAATCTAGAGGAACGGAAATCCACCTAGCGGGATTGTGGCAGGTTGTTTCCGCACGCGACACCCCTTGACTAGAGCAGTATTATCCGTATCGGATAACGTCATTTCCGAACGAGTGACGAGGGGATCACACATGTCATGGGATTTCAGCACTGAGCCAGAGTTTCAGGCACACCTGGATTGGATCCGGGAGTTCCGCCGTGAGCAGATCGAGCCGCTCGATCTGCTCTACCCGCAGCTGGCGTACCACCCGCTCGACGGCGACCTCCGCGCGTTGGTCGAGTCACTCAAGCAGCAGGTCAAAGATCGCGGCCTGTGGGCAGCTCATCTCGGTCCGGAACTGGGGGGTCAGGGCTTCGGACAGCTCAAGCTGGGCCTGATCAACGAGATCCTGGGCGGCTCGAACTTCGCACCGATCGTCTTCGGCACGGCGGCGCCGGACACCGGCAACGCCGAGATCATCGCCCACTACGGCACCGAGGCGCAGAAGGAGAAGTACCTCAAGCCGTTGCTCGAGGGGGAGTGCTTCTCCTGCTTCTCGATGACCGAGCCGCACGCCGGTGCCGACCCGAAGCTGTTCACCACCCGCGCCGTGCGCGATGGCGACGAGTGGGTCATCAACGGCCGCAAGTACTACTCGTCGAACGCGAGGACGTCTCAGTTCGTGATCGTGATGGCCGTCAGCAACCCCGACGTGAGCGCGTACAAGGGCATGTCGATGTTCCTCATCCCGTCGGACACGCCCGGCATCGAGATCGAGCGGCACATCGGCATGCTGGGCGAGCCGGCCGGCGACGGCATGCACGCGCTCATCCACTACAACAACGTCCGCATCCCGGCCGAGAACCTCCTCGGCGGTGAGGGCATGGCGTTCCAGATCTCCCAGACCCGTCTCGGCGGCGGCCGTGTCCACCATGCGATGCGCTCCGTCGGTGTCTGCCAGCGCGCGCTCGACATGATGTGCGAACGGGTGCTCTCGCGCTCGACGCAGGGCACGATCCTCGCCGACAAGCAGATGGTCCAGTCCGACATCGCCGAGTCGTACGCGCAGCTGGAGATGTTCCGCCTGCTCGTGCTGAAGACCGCGTGGCAGATCGACCAGTACCACGACTACGGCCGGGTCAAGAAGGACATCTCCGCGATCAAGTTCCTGATGCCGAAGGTGCTGCTCGACATCGTCTACCGGTCGATGCACGCGCACGGCGCGCTCGGCGTGTCCAACGAGATGCCGTTCGACGAGATGTGGAAGTACGCCGCGACGATGGCCGTCGTCGATGGTCCGACCGAGGTCCACAAGGTGGTGGTGGCCAAGGAGGTGCTGAAGGACTACTCGCCCGCATCCGGGGAGTGGCCGTCCCAGTTCCTGCCCGACCGGCGCGAGTGGGCCCGACAGGTCCTGGCCGAGCGCCTCGAGCACGCAGTCGCGAACAACAGCTGACGGAGGGGATGCGACGATGGACAACGAACTGGACCAGGACATCGCCCGGACCGAGGGGCTGATCGACGCCGCCCGGTTGGGACACTGGATGGACGAGCAGGGCCTGCCCGGCGAAGGCGCGCCGGGCGTTGCCTACATCTCCGGGGGCGCGTCGAACGAGATCTTCGAGATCACGCGCGGCGGCCGGCGGATGGCGCTGCGCCGCCCGCCACGCAACGTTCCCAAGGGCCGCAACGAGACGATGCTGCGCGAGTACCGCATCCTCGACGCGCTCAACGGCACCGACGTGCCCCATCCCGAAGCGGTCGCTGTCTGTGCGGACGAGACGGTGATGGGCAGCGCCTTCTACATGATGGAGTTCGTCGATGGATGGACGGCGATGGGCCTGCCACGGTGGCCGGAGCCGTTCGAGGACGATCTCGAAGCCCGCGCCGGCCTTGCTTACGCACTGGTCGACGGAATCGCCAAGCTCGGCAACGTCGACTGGGAGGGGCGCGGCCTGGCCGGGCTGGGCAAGCCCGAGGGCTTCCACGAGCGCCAGGTCGACCGATGGATGTCGCAGTGGTCGAACTACAAGTTCCGCGACCTGCCTGGCCTGGACGCGGCAGCGGAGTTCCTGCGGTCGCACACACCGCACTCGTACAAGCCCGGGATCATGCACGGCGACTACCAGTTCGCGAACGTGATGTACGAGCACGGCGGCCCGGCCCGACTCGCGGCGATCGTCGACTTCGAGATGGGCACCATCGGCGACCCGTTGCTCGACCTCGCGTGGATCCTGATGAGCTGGCCGAACGCCGACGAAGACCGCACCGTGAAGAGCTACGTGGACTACGCGGGCATGCCGGACCGCGAGGATCTGCTCGAGTACTACGCGACCCACAGCGGCCGTCCGGTCGACGAGATCGACTACTATGTGGTGCTCGCCAACTTCAAGATGGCGATCGTGCTGGAGGGTGGCTACGCGCGGGTGGCCAAGGGCGAATCCGACAACCCGAAGATGGCCTTCTTCGGCGATGTCGCCCTGTCGAACGCGCAGAAGGCCGGCGAGCTCGCCAAGCGAACGCCGCTCGGGAAGCACTGAGCCGACGATGGAGCTCGAGCTCGACGACGATCAGCGCACGTTGCAGGAGACGGTCCGCGGCATCATCGCCAAGGAGTGCACCCCTGCGTTCGTCCGTGCGGTGATCGAGGACGGGCTCGATCCGTCGCCGTGGTGGGACACGATGGTCGGCCTGTACTGGCCGGCGTTGGCGATCGCGGAAGACGTCGGTGGGCTCGGGATGACCTGGATCGAGCTGGCCATCCTCCTCGAAGAGCTCGGCCACGCCGTCGACCCGTCGCCGTACCTCGCGACCACCACCCAGTTCGTGCCGATCGTGCGTCGATGCGGCGACGCCGCTCAAGCGGCGCGCTGGCTCGGCGGGGTGGCCGCCGGAGGCATCACGGGTGCGTTGGCGCTCGGCGAGCACACGGTGCGGGCCACGGCAGACGACGGCGGTTGGCGGCTCGATGGGTCCGTGGCGTACGTCGTCGATGCCGACCGCGCCGACGAGATCGCCGTCGTCGCCACGGCCCACGATGGCGTGGGGGTGTACGTGGTCGAGCGGGCGTCCGCCGGTGCTGCGCTCACGATCGACCCCATCCCGGTCTTCGACCACACCACGCACATCGCCGGGTTGTCGCTCGAAGGTGTCGTGGTCAGCGGCGACCGCCGGCTCGGTGGTTCGGACCTCGCCGAGGGGATCGCTGTCGCGGTCGAGGAGGCCACGCTCGGGTGGTCGGTCGTCACGGTGGGAGCCTGTCAACGGATCCTCGAGCTCGTCGTCGACCACGTCAAGCAACGCCACCAGTTCGGGGTGCCGATCGGTTCCTTCCAGGCCGTCAAGCACAAGGCGGTCGACATGTACGTTGCGATCCAACGTGCCCGAGCGATCGCGCAGTACGCCGCGCTCACCTTCGTCGAGGACGACCCGCGACGCAGCATCGCCGTCTCGATGGCCAAGGTGGCCGCCGGTGATTGCCAGGAGGTCGTGCTCCGCAACGGTGTGCAGCTGTTCGGCGGGATGGGCTTCACGTGGGAGAACGATCTCCACATCGCCTTGCGCCGGGCCAAGTTGTGCGTGACGATGTTCGGCAGCACCATCGAGCATCGTCGGCGCGTCGCCCGGGATGCCCTGCTCGGTGAGGGAGCGGCGTGATGAAGCTGCAGTTCCCCGCCGAAGCCGAAGCCGTGCGCGCCGAGTTCTCGGCGTGGCTCGACGCGAACACACCCTCGGTGGCGGAGGCCACGGTGCGGCCGAGGTCGACGGCGGACTCACCACCGTGGGCGCGACGGTTCCAATGCGCGATGTTCGACGCCGGCTGGCTGCTGCCCGGCCAGCCACCGGAGTTCGGTGGGCGCAACGCATCTCTGCTGGAGCAGTTCGTGATCGAAGAAGAGCTGATGCGGCGCCGGGTGTACCACAGCTTCAACCCTCAAGGCCTGAGCATCATCGCCCCCTCGATCCTGATGTTCGGCACCCCCCAGCAGAAGGCGACGTGGGCCGTGCCGGTGCTGCGCGGCGAGAAGACCGCAGCGCTGGGCATGAGCGAGCCCGGGGCGGGCAGTGACCTCGCCGGCCTGCGCACGCGCGCCGTTGCCGATGGCGAGGGCTACGTCGTCAACGGGCAGAAGGTCTGGACCTCCGGGGCGCACGACTCCGACTTCATCCTCGCGTTCGTGCGCACGGACCCGGACGTGCCCAAGCACAAGGGCATCAGTGCGCTCATCATCCCCACCGCGACGCCGGGCGTGACGTGCCGGCCGTTCGGATCGATCTGCTCGAAGGACGACCACGATTTCAACGAGGTCTTCTTCGACGATGCGTTCGTGCCGGCCGAGAACCTCGTCGGCAACCTGAACAACGGCTGGCACGTCGCCACCGGCACCCTGGGCGAAGAGCGCGCGATGCTGTGGTTGTCGAACTACGAGCGGCTGGACGACGTGATCAATAACTTCGGCGCGCGCGTGCGCGGCACCGAGCTCGCCGATGATCCGCTCACCCAGGACTGGTACGGCCGCCTCCTGGTCGATGCCATGGCCCTGCGGCTGCTCGGCTACCAGAGCGTCGCGAAGACGGCGAGCGGGCACGATCCGGCGGAGCAGTCGATCCTGAAGTTGTTCGGCTCCGAAGCCGCTCACGAGGCCACGAACCGCGCCCTGGAGACGCTCGGACCCCTCGCCCTCGATCACACGATCGACTCGGCTCCGTACAACCACATGAACCTCGACCAGTTCTCGGCCAGCTGGTTCGACCGCTACTGCCGGTCGTTCGCCGTGACGATCGCCGGCGGCACCTCGGAGATCCAACGCAACATCATCGCCGAGCGGATCCTCGGACTGCCCCGATGACGAAGAGCTTCGTGACGCAGGATGGCTGAGCACCCCGACGTACGACGCGAGCACGGGTTCCACGCCCTCCTGGTCAAGGCCGTCGTCGAGGAGACTCCGGACACGCGCACCTTCGTGGTCGACGTACCGGACGACCTGCGCGACCTGTTCGCCTATCGGGCGGGGCAGTTCTGCACGGTGCGCGCGCAGATCGACGGTGACGACGTGCTGCGTTGCTACTCGATGTCCAGTGCGCCCGGCGTGGATGCCGATCTGGCAGTGACGGTCAAGCGCGTGCCGGGCGGAGCGATGTCGAACTGGCTGAACGACAACGTCGTCGTCGGCGGCAACCTGCAGTTGTCGAAGCCGGCGGGAACGTTCTGTCCCGCCGACTCGGCGGCGCCGGTCATCGGCTTCTGCGGCGGCAGTGGCATCACACCGGTGCTCTCGATCGCCAAGGAGATCCTCAGCACCACGGAGCGATCGGTGAAGTTGCTCGTCGCCAACCGCGACGCAGCCTCGGTGATCTTCCGCGACGAGCTCTCCCGGCTCGAGCTGCAGAACACAGGCCGGCTCGAGGTTCGACATCATCTCGACTCCAACGGCGGCTACCTCCATCCGGACACCGTGCGCGACTTCGTCGCCGGCAGCGAGGGCGCGGAGATGTTCATCTGCGGTCCCACTCCGTTCATGGACCTCGTCGAGCGCGTGCTCAGCGCATCCGGCGTGGAACCCGGGCGGATCGCGATCGAGCGCTTCGTGGCCGGCTGGACTCCAGGTGCGCCCGGAGCTGCGCCGGTGGGGACCGCTCCTGAGGCGGCGATCGCTGACGTCGTTGCGCAGACGTTGACGCTGATCGTCAAGGGCAAGAAGCACGTGCTCGACCACGTTGCCGGGGACACGGTGCTCGACACCGCCCGGCGTGGCGGCGTCAAGACACCGTTCTCGTGCGAGCTCGGCAACTGTGCGAGCTGCATGGCGATGGTTCGCAAGGGCGCGGCGACGATGCGCGCCAACAACGCGCTCACGCCGGCCGAGATCGACGAGGGCTGGGTGCTGACGTGTCAGGCGATGCCGACCACGCCCGAGACCACGATCGCCTTCGAGGGATTGTGATGCGACGATCGACCCAGCCGGCGCGATCGACCCGGAGGGAACCTTCCTCTTGAAAAACGCGAATGTCATTCGCTAGACTGACCGGACCGGGGTCACCCGAGGGGGGTCTCGGGACGAGAAAGGGTGCATGCTCATGAACACTCAGTCGGATCGAGCCGCACGGTTCGTCGCTGATCTCGGGGAGCTGAAGATCAAGGACCCGTCAGCTGACCGTCCGGTGATCATGCTGCGCCTGTCATCGGGCCTCATGTTGGTCAGTGTGGCCATCGGTGTCGTCGCCTACTTCATGTCGCACGGCACCACGAACCCGCTGACCCAGAACGACGCGGTCGTGCTCGGCCTGCTGGCCGTCACGCTCGCCGTGGTCAGTGGTCTCGTCTACCTGCGGTTCGCGCTCACCAACTTCTTGCGCTTCTGGTTGGCCCGGCAGTCCTTCGATCTCCAGATGCGCAACGAACCGACGACGACAGGGGTGGACGGATGAAGACCGAGGACATGATCTTGATCAGCGTCGATGATCACATCATCGAGCCCCCGGACCTGTTCGTCCGGCACATCTCCAAGGAGTACCTGCAGCGCGCACCGCAGTTGGTGCGCACGGCCACCGGGACCGATGTGTGGCAGTTCGGTGGTCGCACGATCGAGAACTCGGCGTTGAACGCGGTCGCAGGTCGCCCGAAGGATGAGTTCGGTCTGGAGCCGCAGGGACTCGACGAGATCCGTCCCGGTTGCTACGACGTCGACGAGCGGGTCAAGGACATGAACGCCGGGGGAGTCCTGGCGTCGATGAACTTCCCCTCGTTCCCGGGGTTCGCAGCCCGGCTGTTCGCGACGGAGGACATCGAGTTCTCGTTGGCCTTGGTACGCGCATACAACGATTGGCACATCGACGAGTGGTGCGGTGCGCATCCGGGCCGGTTCATCCCGATGGCGTTGCCGGTGATCTGGGACGCCCAGCTGTGTGCGGATGAGGTGCGCCGGGTGTCGGAGAAGGGCTGCCATTCGCTGACGTTCACCGAGAACCCCGCCGCGCTCGGCTACCCGAGCTTCCACAGCGAGTTCTGGGATCCACTGTGGCAGGCGCTGTGCGACACGAACACGGTGCTGTCGATCCATCTCGGTTCGTCCGGTCGCCTCGCGATCCCAGCGCTCGATTCGCCGCCGGACGTGATGATCACCTTGCAGCCGATGAACATCCAGTCGGCTGCTGCCGACCTGTTGTACTCGCGGGTGCTGCGGAAGTTCCCGGACATCCGGATCGCGTTGTCCGAGGGCGGCACGGGGTGGATCCCGTACTTCTTGGAGCGGGTCGATCGGGTCAACGATCTGCATTCGACGTGGACGTTGGCCGACTTCGGCGGCAAGCTGCCGAGCGAGGTGTTCCGCAAGCACTTCTTGACGTGCTTCATCAGCGACGACCTCGGGTTGGGCCTGCGCGACCGGATCGGTGTGGAGAACATGGCGTGGGAGTGCGACTACCCGCACAGTGACTCGATGTGGCCGACGGCGCCCGAGCAGTTGACGCAGCAGATGCAGCGCTGGAACGTGCCCGATCGCGAGATCGACATGATGACGCACGAGACCGCGATGCGTTGGTACTCGTTCGATCCGTTCGCGCACGTGCCGCGCGAGCAGGCCAGTGTCGGAGCGTTGCGTGCTGCGGCTGCGGGACACGACGTCTCGGTCCAGTCGCGCAGCAAGCGCATCGTTGCACCGGACCAGAAGGTCGAGGAGTTCCGCAAGCGGGCCCGGGCCGCAGTGGCCGCAGGCATCACCGACTGACGGTCGACCGATTCCTCCACCAACTGATCAGGAGCCCTCGATGAGACCTCAGCGACGCGGCGCGGCGACGATCATGGACGACGTGCGGCGCGACGAGCTGCTGCGGACGCAGCGAACGTGTCGGGTCGCCACGATCGGGGGCGGCGGTCAGCCGCACGCGACGGCGATGTGGTTCGTCTGGGACGGCAGCGCGATCTGGCTGAACTCCTTGAGCCGCACGCAACGCTGGACCGACATCATCCGCGATCCGCGCCTCAGCGTGCTCGTCGACGGTGGTGAGGAGTTCCTCGACCTGTACGGCATCGAGATCGTCGGCACGGCAAGCGTCGTCGGAGAGGTCCCGCGAACGGGTGAGCCGTGCGACGAGCTGCGTGCACCGGAGCTGCTGTTCGCGAACAAGTACGCGAACAGCGACGAGATGCGCTACGACGGGCGTCATGGCTGGTTGCGCATCGAGCCGCTGAAGATCGTCAGCTGGGACTTCTCCAGGCTGGTCGCCCGATGAGAGTGATGTTCACCACAACGAAGAGGGGTGTTTGATGTCTGCTGCTGTTGAGCCGAAGGTCGTCGTGTTGAAGGCCAGAGCGCTGGTCGATGTCGTCACCGGCGACGTGATGTCGCCGGCGTACGTGCGCGTCGAGGGCGACCGGATCACCGAGGTGTCCCCGGTGGGCGGCGAGATCGAGCGCGACGCGCAGATCGTCGAGCTCCCGGACCTCACCCTGCTCCCCGGCCTGATGGACATGGAGCTGAACATGGTGCTCGGTGGGCCCGGCGCCAGCAAGTTCGATTCCGTCCAGGACGACCCTGCGGTGCGGCTGCTCCGCGGCGTCGTCAACTGCCGTACGACGCTGCGAGCCGGGTTCACGACCGTCCGCAACCTCGGCCTGTTCGTCCCCACCGGCGGCCTGCTGCTCGACGTCGCGCTCGCCCATGCGATCGACTCCGGCTGGATCGAGGGCCCGCGCATCGTGCCAGCGGGCCACGCGATCTCGCCCACCGGAGGGCACCTCGATCCCACGATGTTCCAGGCTCTCGCGCCGGGGATCATGCCGATCTCGGTCGAGGAAGGAGTCGCCGACGGCATCGACCAGATCCGGCACTCCGTGCGCTACCAGATCAAGCACGGTGCGAAGGTCATCAAGTGCTGCGCCTCCGGTGGCGTGATGTCCCACACCGGGCCGGCCGGCGCCCAGCAGTACAGCATCGAGGAGCTGCGCGTCATCGCCGACGAAGCGCACCGCGCCGGCCTCAAGGCGGCCGCCCACGCTCATGGCGAGGACGGCATCCGCGCGGCGATCGAAGCGGGCATCGACTGCATCGAGCACGGATCGCTGATGAGCGACGAGACGATCCAGTTGATGGTCGAGCGGGGTACCTTCCTCGTCGCCACCACCTACCTCGCCGATGGCATGGACGTGTCCCGCGCCGCGCCGGCATTGCAGGCCAAGGCCGCGATCGTCTTCCCCCAGGCCAAGGCGACGATCACCAAGGCCATCCACGCAGGGGTGAAGATCGCGTGTGGCACCGACGCCCCGGCCATCCCACACGGCAAGAACGCGAAGGAGCTCGAGGCGCTCGTGAACAGGGGCATGACACCGTTGCAGGCCATCCAGGCCGCCACGCTCGTCAGCGCCGAGCTGATCGACGTCGACGACCGTGCCCGGATCCAGCCCGGTCTGCTCGCGGACATCATCGGCGTGCCCGGTGACCCGCTGTCGGACATCACCGTCACCCAGCGGGTGGCGTTCGTGATGAAGGGTGGCACGACCTACAAGGGTTGACCATCCTTCGCCGGCTGACGGCCGGGAACGACGTTCTGCCGACGTGAGAGAGCAACTTGCGCTCACCGAACGGAAATGGTATTCTCAGTTTTTGACAACACCAGTTCTACCCTTGAATGGATGACCGACATGGCCAAGTTCCCCAAGCCGAGTGAAGGCAGTTGGACCGAGCACTATCCAGGCTTGGGCACTGGTCCCGTTTCGTACGAGGACTCGTACAGCGCGGAGTTCTACGCACGTGAGCAGGAGGCCGTCTTCCTCAAGACCTGGCTCAACATCGGCCGGGTCGAGCAAGCGCCGCGCGTCGGCAGCTACTTCACCCGCGAGCTGACCTGGGCGAAGAAGTCGATCCTCGTCGTCAAGGACAAGGACGGCACGATCCGAGCGTTCCACAACGTCTGTCGGCACCGCGGCAACAAGCTCGTGTGGGACGACTTCCCGCAGGAGGAAACGTCGGGCAGCTGTCGTCAGTTCACCTGCAAGTACCACGCGTGGCGCTACGACCTCGACGGTTCGCTCGACTTCGTCCAGCAGGAGTCGGAGTTCTTCGACCTCGACAAGGACAACCTCGGTCTCGTTCCCGTCGCGTGCGAGGTCTGGGAAGGGTTCATCTTCATCAACCTCGCCAAGGAGCCGGAGCAGACGCTCACCGAGTTCCTCGGCGAGATGGGCACCGGCCTCGCCGGCTACCCGTTCGGCGAGATGCACCAGAAGTACACGTTCAAGTCGGAGATCAACAGCAACTGGAAGTTGTTCATCGACGCCTTCGTCGAGTTCTACCACGCACCCGTCTTGCACCAGAAGCAGTCGACTCCCGAGGAGGCCGCGAAGCTGCTCGGCCACGGATTCGAGGGCTTGCACTACGAGCTGCTCAGCCCCCACTCGATGGTGTCGTCCTGGGGTGGGATGTCGCCGCCGAAGGACCCGAAGATGGTCAAGCCGATGGAGAACGCGTTGCGCAGCGGCCTCTTCGGACCGTGGGACTCCCCCGACGTCGTGGGCGATCTGCCGCCGCTCGTCAATCCGGCCGAGCACCGGGCGTGGGGCGTCGATTCGTTCATCGTGTTCCCCAACTTCATGATCCTGATCTGGGAGCGCCAGTGGTACCTCACGTACCACTACTGGCCGCTCGCAGAGAACAAGCACCTGTTCGAGGTGTCGCTGTACTTCGTGCCGCCGAAGAACGCGGCCGAGCGGATCCAGCAGGAGTACGCCGTGGCCGTCACCAAGGAGTTCGCACTCCAGGATGCGAACACGCTCGAAGCAACGCAGACGATGCTGGAGACGCGTGTCGTGGACACGTTCGTCCTGAACGACCAGGAGATCCTCTGCCGGCACCACCACGCGGTGGTCAAGGAAGAGGTCCGCGCCCACGAGGCGGGCACTCCTGTGAACTTCCCGTGGAACCGCGCGTCCGCCGCGGCGAACGCCTGAGAGGAACAGCGATGACCATGACTGCTGAGACGACCGCCAGCGGATTGCCCGCGGCCTTTGCCGATCTGGAGCCGTTCGCGGGCTGGATCCTGGAGACCCAACCGGAGCGCTACGGCCGACGCCTGTCCACCTCGATGGCCGAGATGCAAGCGTTCTACGATGCCGCATTTCCTCGGCTGCCGGAGATCCTCGCCCATTGCAACGTGTTCCCGATCGACGACCTGCCCGACGACGTCAAGAAGCTGATGCTCCTCGTCTTCTCACTCGTCGAGGTGTCGTTCCCGGTCGAGATCTGGAAACAGGGACGCGTTCCGGACAGTGGCGCGGCGGCGATGGACTGCGTCCTCGAACCACCGCTCTGACGGTGGCACGCTGACCGTGAGCGACGCGATCGCCGACGACCTTCCGTCGTTCCGTCGCGAGCTCAACTCGTGGCTCGACGACAACGAGGGAGAGCTTCGGCTGGGGCACGTCGGTCATCCGACCCTCGACGAGGACCTGGCCCAGTTCACACACATCAAGCGCGCTCTGTTCGACGCCGGCTGGGGTCGTCACGGCTGGCCGGTTGCTGTCGGCGGGCTCGGTGGGTCGTCCATGCTGCGCGCCGTGGTGGGCGAGGAGATCGCGACGCGCGACCTCGCCGAGCCGGGCATGTGGTCGATGATCGAAGTGCTGGCCCCGACCGTGATCGCGTACGGGTCACCGGCGTTGATCGCCGAGATGATCCCCCCGCTGCTGCGCGGCGACGAGACGTGGTGCCAAGGCTTCTCCGAGCCGAACACCGGCAGCGACCTCGCCTCGCTCTCGTGCCGGGCGACGGCGGTCGAAGGTGGTTGGTCGGTCAGCGGCCAGAAGGTGTGGACGAGCTTCGCCCAGTTCGCTGAGCGCTGTGTGCTGCTGACCCGGACCGGCGAGCCGGGGAGTGCACACCGCGGGATCACGGCGTTGTTCGTCGACGTCGACTCGCCGGGCATCACTGCTCGCCCGATCGAGATCCAGAACGGCACACTCGAGTTCTGCGAAGTCTTCTTCGACGACGTGTTCGTGCCGAACGAACGGATCCTCGGCGCCGTTGGACAGGGCTGGCAGGTCGCGATGGACGTGCTGCCGTACGAGCGCTCGACCGCGTTCTGGCACCGTGGTGCCTACCTCCACCACCGCGCCGATCAGCTGATCGCCACGGTCGCCGGCATCGCGGGGGCGGACGGCGCAGCCGCCGTCGACACCGGTCAGGCACGCCTGCTCGGCGAGGCGTTTCAGGCTGTGATGGCGTTCCGCTGCCGGTCTCGCGCGACGCAGCACCGCCTCGCCGGCGGGGGACAGCTCGGCGCGGAGACGTCGATCGACAAGATCCTGATCGCAACGGCGGAGCAGACGCTGTTCAACGCCGCCCGAGATGTGCTCCCCGGTGTGATCGAGTTCGATGACGACGCCGAGGCGCAGCGGCTGCGGTGGGAGTTCCTCTACTCGCGTGCTGCGACGATCTATGGCGGCACCGCCGAGATCCAGCGCAACATCGTCGCCCGCCGACTGCTCGACCTGGGCAGCGAGTGATGATCGACCCCGACGACCTCGCGCTGCTGGCGACGAGCTTCGCCGCGGCGATGAGCCGGGCGCCGGGCGCGGCGGAGGCCGACGACGCGCTGCACGATCTCGGCTGGGGTGAGCTCCTGGCCCATGCGCCGCTGCAGGGCGCAGCAGCGGCGTTCAGCGCCCTCGGCGTCACCGGTTCGGCAGCCTGCCTCCTGGACGACGTCGCTGCGAACGCACTCGGCCTGCCCGTCTCGGCGTCCGCCTGCGTCGTCCTGCCCGCGCCGAGCTTCAGCCGACAGCCCGCTGAGCGCCGCGGTCAGTCGATCCACATCGACGGCCTCGTGTCGGCCCGCATCGATCGCAGCGACCGGGCGATGGTGGCTGTGTCCGACGGATCCGTCGTCGAGGTCGACGCAGCGCTACTTCGCACCACCGACGTCATCGCACTCGACCCGCAGCGTCCGTTCCGCCGGCTCCGAGTGGACGTCTGCGAGCGCGATGTCGTGGTGCTCGCTAGGGCCGGCAGCTGGGACACCGTCATCCTCCGCGCGCGTGCGGCCGTGGCGCACCAATTGGTCGCCGCCTCGCGGGTGATGCTCGACCAGGCCACGCAGCACGCAGTCGATCGGGTCCAGTTCGGCCGGCCGATCGCCTCGTTCCAAGCGGTCCGTCACCGCCTCGCCGACGCGCTCGTCGCGATCGAAGGGGCGAGCGCCGTGACCGAGATGTGCGCCGAAGACGAATGTGATCCGCTGATGGCGACGATGGCCCGGTCACTCGCCGGGGCCGCTGCGCGGACCACCGCCGCAAGCGCCCAACAGGTGCTCGCGGGGATCGGCTTCACCACCGACCACCCGTTCCACCTCTCGCTCAAGCGGACGATGGTGCTCGACACGCTCTTCGGGTCCGCGCGCACCCTGCCGACAGAGATCGGTAACGCGCTGCTGGCCATCGGCGGCGCGCCACGGCTGATCGAGCTCTGACCTCTCACGATTAGGTTCCAGGCGATGTTCTCCACCACTCGCCCTCCGCGCTCCTCATGACGGCCCCTCTGCGCATCGGCGTGCTCGGCGCGGCCGCAATCGTGCCCGTGGCGCTCGTCAAGCCCGCCACCGCCAACCCCGATGTCGAGGTCGCTGCGGTGGCAGCCCGCGACCCGCAGCGCGCTGCGGAGTTCGCGAAGAAGCACGGCATCGCCACCGTGCATCCCACGTACGACGCGCTCCTGGCCGACGACACGCTCGACGCGATCTACAACCCGTTGCCGAACGGTCTGCACGGCCATTGGACCATCGCCGCGCTGCGGGCCGGCCGGCACGTGTTGTGCGAGAAGCCGTTCACCGCCAACGCCGACGAGGCCCAGCTCGTCGCCGACGCCGCGGCAGCCAGTGGCCGGGTGTTGATGGAGGCGTTCCACTGGCGCTACCACCCCGTGGCCGCGCGGATGGTGGAGATCATGCGCAGCGGAGAGCTCGGCGAGCTTCGCCACATCGAGACCGCGATGTGCTTCCCGAACTTCAAGCGCCACGACATCCGCTGGAACCCTGCGCTCGCCGGCGGTGCGCTGATGGACGCGGGGTGCTACGCGATCCACTGGGCGCGCACCTTGGCCGGGGTCGAGCCAGAGGTGACCTCGGCGACGTCGCTGCTCCGCTCACCTGGGATCGATCGCAAGACCGTGGTGGACCTCGCGTTCCCCGGTGGCGCCACGGGCCGGGTCACCGCCTCGATGTGGTCACGGTCGGTGTTGCGGATGATGGCCAGGGCCGAAGGCACGGAGGGCACGCTCCACGTGTTCAACCCGATCGCCCCGCAGATGTACTCACGGATGACCGTCGAGGTCGGCGCCGTGAAACGGCGCGAGAAGGTGGCCAGCGACGGGACGACCTACGCGTATCAGCTGCGCGCGTTCGTCGCCGCAGTCCGCGACGGCGCGCCGACGCTGACCCCGCCCGACGAGAGCGTCAAGAACATGGGCGTCATCGACGCCGCCTACCGGGCTGCCGGACTGGAGCCTCGCGTCCCGTCGACCATCGCCTGAGGGGCGCTCGAGCCTGACGACGCGGGCGGCCGCTCGACCGACACGTGCCGGCTGGTGGATGGCGTCGAGGCCGGCCCAGGTGCCGATCGGTGCTCGGGTCGGGCAGGCCGCTGAACCGTGAGAGGCTCGCGAGATGCCAATGATCACCGGTCAGATCGAGGTCAATCTCACGGTTTCGGATCCGCGACGTAGCGCTCTGTGGTACTCCGACCTGCTTGGGATGCGCCCGCGGTACGAATTCGACGGACCGGACGGAACCTTGACCTACGTTTCTTTGGTCGATCCACTGAGCGGCCTCATCCTCTGCCTCGTCGGCCACGCGTCGAACAACGGTGAACCATTCAGCGAGAGCCGAAATGGCCTCGATCATCTCGAGTTTCTCGTCAACGATCGCGACGCGCTCACGCAATGGGTCGATCGGCTCGATCAACTCGGCATTCCCCACTCCGGCATCAAGCAGCCGCCACACACGTCGAACGCGATGCTGACGTTCCGCGATCCTGACAACATCCAGCTCGAGTTCTTCTGGCGAAGCAACGAGCGCATGGTGCCCAGTCCGGCCCGTCGGCACAAGGACGTTCCCACGCGCTGAACGACGAGCGTTGGCACCGTCCTGCGCCGTCAGCGGTGTCTACGGGTTGTCGGGGAGACCCCAGAACGATCCCCTGAGTCCGACATCTTGGAAGTAGGACAGCGCCTCCGCTGGTTCGCGGCGGCGATACCCGCGGTCCAGACGACCGGAGTACCAGTTGGCGGCGAAGCGCCAGAGCGTTGGCAGGTCCATCCGGTATCCCTCGTGGTTGCCGGTCGCCTCGAGCCACTTGTCGATGCAGGAGTCGTCGCAGAACAGCAGTTGATTGCTGCACGTGTGGATCACGTCGTCCCACATCCGACTCGTCGGGACGAGGAAGTGGGCGCGCTCGGAACCGGTCGGCGGCCCGGTGGTGTCGACGCGCCACGACAGCGCACGGCTACATGACGGACACAGCCCAGCGATGACCACAGGTCCGCATTCGGGAACGAGGTGGGGAATCGCGAAGGCATCCCAGCAGCAGCCACCCCACCAGAGAGTTCGGGTGCTCATCACGCTGTAACCGAACGATCTGGTCCCGAAAGGGTGTGCCAGTTCGATCTCGCCGTTCGCGCCCAGTGCCCAGGCTCGCTGCTGGGCAAGTTGCACGATCGAGGCCGCGGCACGAGCGTGGCTGCCGGCGACTTCATCGAGGTGGTCGGCGCTTGGAAGCCTGCCGGTCTCGGCGAGCGATCGGTAGACAGCGAGGCGCACCTCCTCCAGCACACCGTCGAGCTCCTCCTCACTCACGAAGCGGATGGTAGCGGGGCTCGGTCGAGCGGCTCGGTGAGCGAGCCGCGTCGTCCTCGCTGACGATCGATCACCAGTAGGTCGCAACCGGTCGGATCTCGATGCCACCGCCGTGACGCGCCGCAGGCACGCGCGCCGCGATCGCGATCGCACCATCGATGTCGTCGGCCTCGACGACGAGGTACCCGCCGGCCGCCTTGGCGGCGTCCTGGAGGTACGGACCGTCGGCGACGCGTGCCGTCCCTGCAGTCACCGTCACGGTGCGCGCGGCCTCTGGAAGCCCCAGCGGCAGCCCCGGCGTGACACCGGGGGCCGAGTTGAGGGCCGCGTAGTCGGCGTAGATGGCCTGTTGCTCGTCGGGGGAGAGGTTCGACCACTTTGGCGAGGTCGGTGTCGGGGTGGTGCCCTGGAAGATGAGGAGTACGAACTGCATGGGATGACCTCGTTGTCGATTGAACGTGGACGGCGGTCGCCCAACGCTCTGTTCGACACCCAGCCGGCCGGAAGTGTGACCGAACCGCAGAACCGTTGGTCGCCGTCACGATCGCGTCGGCAGGCGTGTCATCCTCGATGTGGGCACAACGATCCGAAAGGGCCGCCGATGGACAGGTCCAACTTTGCTGTCGAGCAGTTCGAACAGCACCGTCAGCGTCTCGCCAGCATCGCCCGACGGATGCTCGGGTCGAGTGCTGACGCCGACGACGCGATGCAGGAGACCTGGCTGCGGGTCGAGCGAGCCGACACGACGGGCATCGACAACGTCGCCGGCTGGCTCACCACGGTCACTGCGCGGATCTGCCTGAACATGCTCCGATCGAGGCGCACGCGCCACGCCGACCCATTGGACGTCCTCGATGGCGACGTCTACGTGGATCACGCGGACCCGGAGCGGGCCGTCACGTTGGCCGACTCGGTCAGCATCGCGCTGCTTCTGGTGCTCGAGACCCTGGAGCCGGCGGAGCGGTTGGCGTTCGTGCTCCACGATCTGTTCGCGATGCCGTTCGACGAGATCGCTGCCATCCTCGAGCGCTCACCGGCGGCGACGCGCCAGCTCGCCAGTCGTGCACGGCGACGGATTCACAACGCTGACCCGGAGACGGCATCGGTGCGGACAGGCGAGCATCGTCTCGTCGTCGACGCGTTCTTCGCCGCCGCGCGAGGTGGCAGCCTCGACGACCTCGTCGCCTTGCTCGATCCGGACCTCGTGCTGCGCAGCGTGGGTCGCGCCGATGATCCGAGTGCGACGACCTTCGTCAACGGCGCCCGGCAGGTGGCCGGACGCGCGATCCGGTTCGCCCAGCCGGAGGCCGAGCTGCTCCCCGTCGTTGTGCGTGGTTCGGCCGGCGTGCTGGCAACCGTCGGCGCGCGGCGGATCTCGCTGATGGTCTTCACCGTGGAGCGCGATGTGATCACGCGCATCGACGTGCTCGTCGATCCGACTCGACTGAGGGATCTCGTGGTCGGCGATTTGCGATGACCGAGGGCTACGGCGCGGGGCGGGTCTCCGGGAAGCGGACGAGGGGGATCGTGCGCTCGGTCTTGGCCTGGTAGTTGTCGTACCACGCCCGGTCGGCATTGAGCAGGCCCCAGATGCGGGTGTACTCATCGCCTTCGAGGATCTCCGGCACCGACCAGAACGAGCCGTGCTGCACCCGGCACAGGATCTCCGGGTTGGCGGTGCGATCGCCGAGGTTGAGGTACCACGACGGATGCTGCGGAGCTCCGGCGAAGGAGGCGACGACGACGCGCAACCCGTCGGGATCGCGCCAGAACGGAAGCGCCACCTTGTGCGGCGCACCGGACTTGCGACCCACCGTCGTGATCACGATGTGGTGCATGCCGGCCAACACCCAGGCTGCATCGTCGTCGGTGGACTCCAGTCCGGCCACGTGGGCCTTGGTGATCACCGGGATCTCCTCCAGTGATGGTGTGTCCCACGCCTGCTCGACTCGCTGATCCGTTGCCATCCGATCAGATTGGCACAATGGTTGAGCGCGAGCCGAGGTGGGTACTGCACCCGGGGCCGAGCCCGGCAGCCGTCCCGCGATGAGCTCACCATGGGAGGTCCCCGTGCCAGTTCGAACGATCGAGCATTGCCCGACCGGCATCGTCGGGCTCGACGAGATCATGTCGGGTGGGCTGCCGGCGGGTCGGACGACGCTGATGTCCGGTGGTCCGGGCTGTGGCAAGACCCTGTTCGGCACGACGTTCCTGATCAACGGCGCGCGTGCGGGCGAGCCCGGGGTCTTCATCGCCTTCGAGGAACGCGAGGAAGAGCTCGTCGCCAATGCTGCGTCGCTGGGCTACGACCTGCAGCAGTTCATCGACGACGGCCTGATCGAGGTCGACTACGTCCAGGTCGACCGCGATCAGATCTACCAGACCGGGGACTTCGATCTGGAGGCCCTCTTCATCCGTCTCGATCTGGCGATCCGCACCACGGGTGCCAAGCGGGTGGTCATCGACACGCTCGAGATCCTCTTCGCCGGCCTGGACGACACCGTCGCGCTGCGGTCCGAACTACGGCGCCTGTTTCGCTGGTTGGGTGAACGCGGCGTGACGTCGATCGTGACGGCCGAGCGCGGCGACGCATCGCTGACCCGGTACGGGTTCGAGGAGTACGTCTCGGACTGCGTCATCGTCCTCGACCACCGGGTCACCGACCAGCTCGCCACGCGACGGCTGCGCATCGTCAAGTTCCGCGGATCCGCGCACGGACTGAACGAATATCCGTACCTCATCGACGACACCGGCGTCAGCGTCATCCCGATCACGTCCTTCGACCTGTCCTACGCCGCGTCGACGGAGATCATCTCGACCGGCATCGCCGACCTGGACGCGATGTTCGAGCCGGGCGGACTGTTCCGTGGGACGACGATGATGGTCTCGGGCGGCTCGGGAACCGGCAAGACGTCCTTTGCCGCATCGGTCGCACGTGCCGCGTGCGCTCGCGGCGAGCGCGTTTCGTACTTCGCGTTCGAGGAATCTGTCGCCCAGATCGTGCGCAACATGGGCTCGATCGGCGTGGACCTGATCGACGCGATCGACGAGGGGAACCTGCAGATCGTCGCCGGCCGACCGACCCAGATCGGTCTGGAACACCACCTCAGCGTCATGCACCGGCATGTCGAGCGGGAGCAACCGGCGCTGGTGATCATGGACCCGATCACCGACTTCGAGGCGATCGGATCGCGCGAGGACATCAAGGCGATGTTGGTGCGCATGGTCGACTTCCTGAAGCAGCGCGGCATCACGTCCGTCTTCACCAGCCTGACCAGCCGACACGACATGGAGGAGTCGTCCGTGTCGTCACTGATCGACACCTGGATCCAACTCTCGAACGAGGAGCGCGATAGGCGGCTGGTGCGCTCGATGTACGTGCGCAAGTCGCGCGGAATGGCTCATTCGGAACGCGTCCGGGTACTGGATCTGGACCGCAACGGGATCACGCTGCGGCGTGTCGACCAAGACACCGAGCGAAAGAGTGCCATCGAGGATGGGCAGCCTGATGATCGAGGGTGACAACGAGCAGATTCCGGGCGGCAGCGAGCCGGCTTGGACCGACGACAGCGGTGAGCTGACGGGCGACGTCAAGGAGTGGCAGCTGCGGCTCTACGTCGCCGGCGAGACGGCGCGCTCGACCGCTGCTCTCGCCAACCTCCGTCGGATCTGTGAGGAGCACCTCGCAGGGAAGTACTCGATCGATGTGGTCGACCTCCTCGTCCGACCGCAGCTCGCCAAGGGTGAACAGATCGTCGCGATCCCGACCCTGGTGCGGCGGCTGCCGGAGCCGGTGCGCAAGATCATCGGTGACCTCTCCGACCGTGACCGCGTGCTGATCGGGCTCGACCTGCGACCGAAGGACTGACCGTGCGATGCACGGGCTGATCGAATCGCTGCCCTCGGCCATCGTGTTCGTCGAGGATGGAGTGATCGTCGAATGGAACACGGCGGCGACTTCGTTGTACGGCTGGTCCGCGCATGAGGTTGACGGACTGAAGTTCCTGGACGTGCTCGCCGAGATCGACGATCGCGACGAACTGGAGGCCGTCCTCGACGACGCCGCACTGCGGGGCAAGTGGAGCGGCAACTTCCGGCTGCGGCGCAAGGACGGAGCGCTGCTGGTGAGCTCGTTCCAGGCCAGCCTCGTGCGCGAGGGCGAACTCGTGAGGATCGCGTGGGTCGCCACGGATCCGATCGACCAGCATCTGGCCGAGCAGGAGCGCGAGGCGTTGCTGAGCGCACAGAACGCGGTCACCCGCGACCTCGAGGCAACCCTCGGCTTGCTCGAGGCACTTCTCGAGTGCGCGCCGATCGGCATCGCGGTCCTCGACCTGGAGCTGTGCTGCACGCATGCCAACACGACGTTCCAGGACATGATCTCGGTCCGGAACAGCCCGGTCGGTGCGTATCTCGACGACCTCGCCACCTTGCCCGCCGAGGTGGCTGCCGACCTCCGCCGGGTCGTCACCACCGGCCGGTCGATCAGCGATCGCCGCCTTGCGTTGCGGACCGGCTCGGGCAGCCCAACTCGCTCGATCAATGCGAACTACTTCCCGATCTACGCCAGCCTCGACATCCCGGCCGGTGCCGGGCTGACGTGGACGGACATCACTGCTGCCGAGCTCGCCGAGGGCGAGCGCGACGTGCTGGTCAAGCAGGCGACGGCAGCGCAACATCGACTCGCCCTGTTGTCGTCGACGAGTGCCGTGCTGATGGGCACCACCAACGTCGACACGCTCATCGAGCGTGTGTCCAGGGTGCTGGCGCCGGCGGCGAGCGACTGGTGCGTGATCGAGCTGTTCGGACGCAACGGGATGATCGAGCACGTCGCGGCCTCCCACTCTGATCGGCGCGCCGCGCTGGAGCTCCGCGGTTCGCTGCGCGGACAGACCAGCGAACCGACGCCGGACTCGGTGATCGCCCGAGCCCGTCGCACGGGGCAGGCGCAGCTGCTGACGGGTGCGGCGCTCGACCTCGCGGTCGACCGGATCGCGCACGTGGACAGCCACCGTCTGTTCGGCGAGCTCGATCTGACCTCCACCCTGGTGGTTCCGATCAAGACCCGGGCCGAGGTCATCGGCGTGCTGATCCTCGCCAACTCGGGTCCCGTGGTGCTCACCGAGGAAGACCTCGACGTCGCCGTCGAGATCGCCCATCGCACAGCGCTGGTGGTCGACCGGGTGATCACGTTCCAGATCGAGCACGTCCTGGCGGGGCAGTTGCAGCAGGCGTTGCTGCCGCGCGACCTGCCGGCCATCGTCGGGTGCGACATCGCCACTCGCTACTCGGCCAGCGCCGACGCCGCCACCGTCGGCGGTGACTGGTACGACGTCCTCCAGCTCTCGTCGTCGAAGGCGATGATCTGCGTCGGCGACGTCGTCGGCCACGACACCGATGCCGCTGTCGCGATGAGTCGCCTGCGCTACGTGATCCACGCCTTCGCCACCGAATCCGCCGCCGCGTCGAGCGACGGCGTTCCGGATCCGGCGGAGATCCTCGAGCGCGTCGATCGCCTCGTCCACGACGACATGACGGCGTGGGGCACCTGCGTGCTCGCGGTGCTCGACACGGCCGAAGGCGAGCTGCGGTGGACCAACGCCGGCCACCCGCCCGTGCTGCTGTGTCGTGACGACACGGTGCGCGCCCTCGCGGGCGGTGATGGTGCGATGCTCGGTGTGTCGAAGACCGCTCGCCGACACGTCGCGACGACGAAGCTGTTCGCAGGCGATCGTCTGCTGATGTACACCGACGGGCTCGTCGAGCGGCGGGGCGAGTCGCTCGATGTCGGGTTGGCGCGCCTGACCGAGACGATGCGCGACTACCGCAACCAACCGCTGGAACGGATGTGCACGGAGTTGATCACCGCGATGCTCAGTGGCACCCGGCAGACCGACGACATCGCCCTCCTCGCCGCAGAGCTGTCCTCGATCCAGTGACGTGACGAGTCGGCGGCCGTGACCGGACCAATTGGTCGCTCAGGTCAGCGCGCCGGTGGCCTTCATCGCTGCGATGCGGTCCCAATCGATGCCGCGCTCCAGCAGCAGCAACTCGGTGTCCTCGGCGAACTCGGGTGGGCGGCGGAGCTCGGGCGGCTCGTTGTCGAACTGCACCGGTCCGGCGACGATGTCATATCCGACCGGATCGCCGTTGGCGTCGGTCACCGGCCCGATCATCCCGTTGGAACGCACCTGCGTGTCGGTGATGACCTGCACGGTGTCCTGCACGGGCGCCCACGGCCCCTCCATGGTGCGCAGGCGCACCCGCCAGTCGTCGAGCGTGCGCGACAAGAAGGCCGCGCGAAGGATCTCGACGGCCTCTGCTCCATTGGCGACGAGGGACTCCTGGGTGGAGAAGCGTGGATCGTCGATCAGCTCCGGTCGATCGATGTGTCGGCACACGTCGGCCCAGTACCTCCCGGGCTGCAGCATCACGAGCGTGAGCAGGCGACCGTCGGAAGTGCGGAACGTGCCCGTGAGCGGGTTGTGCGGAGCGACGTAGACACCGACCGGCTGGCCGACCCATGCCTTGTTCTGCAGGATCGACGCGTCGATGCTCATGCCCATCGCCCACAGCCCGCTGCTCAACAACGACACGTCGACCACCGATCCGACCCCTGAGCGCTCACGGCGGAACAGGGCCGCGGCGATGCCGCCGGCGAGGTTGGCGCCGGAGATGGTGTCGCCGTAGGCGGGTCCGGGCGGTCCGATCATCCCGTCGAGGTCGCGGGGAGTGATGCTTGCTGCGGTCGAGGCACGGGCCCAGAACGCAGTCATGTCATAGCCGCCCATCTCCGACTCGTCGCCACGCGAGCCGAGTGCGCTGCCCCGCGCATAGACGATCTTCGGGTTGTCGTGCTGGATGTCCTCGACGTCGATCTTCAACTTGCGCCGCGCGCTCGGCAGAAAGCTGGTCAGGAACACATCCGCATCGCGCACGAGCTCACCGAGCAGTTCGCGTGCCTCTGGCTGGGCGAGGTCCATGCCGATGCTGCGCTTGCCGTGGTTCGGGTGGACCCACGCCGGGTTCGGCGTGCCCATGATGAAATCGCCCATCCGGCTCAACCCGCGCTGGGGATCGCCGGTGCGTGCGTGCTCGATCTTGATGACCTCCGCGCCCCACTCGGAGAGCAGCGCACCCGCTGATGGCACGAAGCCCCAGATGGCGACCTCGACGACGGTGACACCTTCGAGTGGCTTGGACATGGGCAGCTCCTGAGAACGGATGGGTTGGACGGGCGGAAGCGTCAGGCCTGGGGTGGCAGCGGCTCGGCGAGGAGCTTGGTCTGGAGGAACTCCTCGAACCCGGCGACCCCCATCTCGCGCCCGAACCCGGACTGCTTGTAACCACCGAACGGAGCGTCAGGCGAGTTGTAGAGGCCACCGTTGATGCTGAGCGTGCCGGTGCGCACCCGCCGTGCGGCGGCAACGGCCCGGTCGCGATCGGACGAGTGGATGGCGCCGGAGAGGCCGAACACGGAGTTGTTGGCGATCCGCACGGCGTCGTCGTCGCCGTCATGCGCCAGCAACACCATCACCGGACCGAAGACCTCCTCCTGGGCGATCGCGCTGTTCTCGTCTGCGCCGACGATCAGCGTCGGCTCGAAGAAGAAGCCCGTGGGGAGGTGGGCAGGTGGTTTGCCGCCGGTGACGACGGTGGCGCCGTCCGCGACCGCGCGATCGACGTGGGCCTGGACCCGTTCGCGCTGACGGGCCGAGATCAGTGGACCCATGTACATCGTCGGGTCGGTGGGGTCCCCGACGGTGAGCCCCTGCATCGTCGACGTGACCAGTTCGATGGCCTGGTCGAGGCTGGCGCGGGGCACCACGAGGCGGGTCGGGATCGCGCAACCCTGGCCGGCGTGGGAACCCACGGCGAAGGTGCAGAACATCGCTGCGTGGGCCAGGACGCCGTCGTCGAGGACGAGGTAGGCGGACTTCCCGCCGAGCTCCAGGAAGCACTTCTTCAGCGTGCCGCTGGCTGCGGCCATGATCGCCTTGCCGACCGGTGTCGAACCGGTGAACGTGATCATGTCGACCCGCGGATCGGTGGTCATCACCGCGCCGACCGAGGCCTCGCTCGAGGACAGCACGTTGATCACCCCGGCGGGGATGTCGGTGTGCTCGGCGATCAGCTTGCCCAGGGCGAGCGTGATCAGCGGGGTGTCCGGCGCGCCTTTGAGCACTGCCGTGCAGCCCGCCGCCAAGGCCGGTCCGATCTTGGCCAGGTTGAGCTGGGTCGGGTAGTTGTACGCGGAGATCGCTGCAACCACGCCGTACGGCTCGCGCTCGATCCAGCGGTGGTGCATCGCGCCGCGCATCTCGATCGACCCCAGATCCTGCATCGGGTCGAAGGTGGCGGCCATGCGCGCGTAGTAGTCGAGCACGCCGATCGCGGCCTCGAGCTGCGGTCCTTTGGTGAGGCTCAGTGGCGCGCCGACCTCGGCGATCGTCAGCGCGCGCAGCTCCTCCAGATGGTCGTTCATCGCCGTCACCAGCTGGCCCAGGCACTTCGAGCGGAAGTCGTGATCGACCGACCAGCGCGACTCGTCGAACGCGCGTCGCGCTGCGCCGATCGCGCGGTCGGCATCAGCCAGCGTCGCATCGGCGGCCTGGCCGATGACCGCTTCCGTGGCCGGGTTGATCGAGTCGAAGGTACGGCCGCCCTCTGCGCCCACCAGCGCGCCGTCGATCAGCAGGTTCGGTTCGTGCCACATCACCATCGGGGATCCTTCGTGTCGTGCGGTTCGTCGTGCGGTTCGTCGTGCGGTTGGTCGCGGGTGCTCGGGTCGGCCTCAGCCGAGTCGGTCGAACGACGGCTCAGGTCGTCCGTCCGCCGTTGACGCCGATGACCTGGCCGGTGACGTACGAGGACTCGTCCATGCACAGGAACATCGCGGCGTTGGCGATGTCGGCCGGCGCGCCCGCCCGTCGCACCGGCGTGATGCTGGCGAAGTGCTCGAGGGTGTCGGTGAAGCGGCCCTCAGACACGGCACGGTCGGTCATCGGGGTCACGACCATGCCGGGCGGGATGGTGTTCACCGTGATCCCGCGTGGCCCCAGCTCGAGCGCCATGCTCTTGGTGAGTCCGATCAGCCCGGCCTTCGAGCTGACGTAGGCAGCCATGAACGGCTGGCCCGCCTGGGCGCTGGACGAGGAGATGTGCACGATCCGACCCCAGTTGGCGGCCTTCATGTCGGGCAGGACGGCCTGCGAGCACATGAACGGGCCGCGCAGGTTGATCGCCATCACCCGGTCCCACAGCTCGTCGGTGATCGCCGAGAACTTGCCGAACTGCTCGATGCCGGCGCTGTTCACGAGGATCAGCACCGGTCCCAGCTCGGCGCGCACCTCTGCGACCGCGGTCTCGATTTGGGCCCTGCTGGAGACGTCGACGATGTGTCCGGTGACGGTTGCGCCTTGCTCGCGCAGGCGGGCCACCTGGGTGTCGATCGCTTCACGCTGGATGTCGAAGATGGCGACCTTCGTGCCTCGCTCGACGAGCCCTTCGACGATGGCGAGGCCAATGCCGGATGCGCCGCCGGTGACGATGGCTGTGGTTCCTTGGAAGGGCATGGTTCGGTGTTCCTCGTCGAAGGGAGTCGTCGTCGGCGACGATGGCAGGGAAGCGGAGATGGCCGCTGACCAGCTGCACGTCCGATCTCCACCGTGTCCCCATCGGGTGGAAATTACATTCTCGGATTGCGAGAGAGAGGCTGGCATATCGCGGTCCCCGGTGTCAAGGTCGGGGCTCGGGTCCGTACGATGCTGTCCTGCTGGGCGGGCCTGTTCACGTCATGCCGTCGGTGGGAACGTGCGATCTCAAAAGCGAGAATGGCATTTGCAATTCGCGACATACGGCGACTACAGTGCGATCGGCGTCGACGCTCGGCGCGCATCTGGGGGTGCGGAGTGTTCTCACGGAAATTCGGTGCAGCGGTCGTCGTGTGCGCCGGGCTGGTGCTGCCAGCCTGCTCGCGCGACTCCGCCACGACCACCGCCTCGACGAGCGCTGCGTCCACGGCAACTGCTGGATCTGCAGGCACGACCGGCGCAGCGACGGGCGACTCCGCGGTCACCTCGACGGACGGCTCCACCGTGCCGACCGGCACGACCGATTCGAGCGGAACGGGTGCCTCGCCCGACGCGGCGTCGTTCGGCGACCTCGACGCGGTCTGCGGACCCGGCAACGGCGCAACAGCATCGGACCGCGGCGTCACGGCCTCGGAGATCGACGTCTCCACGTTCAGTGATGTCGGCTTCACCAAGGTCAACGAGTTCCCCGATGCGGCCACGGTGTTCACCGACTGGTGCAACGCCGCCGGTGGCATCAACGGCCGCAAGATCGTGTCGCACACGCGTGACTCCCGCCTCACCGAGGACCGCCAGCGGATGATCGAAGCCTGCAAGACCGACTTCGCGGTGGTGGGTGGCGGCGCTGCGTTCGACCAGTCCGGCGTCAAGGATCGGCTCAAGTGCCTGATGCCGGAGTTCCCCGGCCAGGTCGTGTCCAGCCAGAACGCCGGCTCGGATCTCCAGGTGCTCTCCAACGTGTACGGCAACACCACCAGCGGCTACGAGGGCTACTTCGACTGGCTGATGAGTGAGGCCTATCCGAACTCGAAGGCGTCGATCGGCATCATCTCCGGTGACGCTGCCGTGACGAAGACGATCTCGGTTCACATCTCCGAGGTCCTCGGCGACCTCGGCGCGACAGTGAGCTACAACGACCTCTATCCAGCGACCGGCGTCTCCGATTGGACGCCGTACGCCGAGGCGATCAAGTCCGGCAACGTCAAGGGACTCGTCTTTCTCGGTGCCTATCCCGACCTCGCCAAGCTCGAGCAGTCGCTGACCGACATCGGGTACGCGCCGGACTGGATCGACGCCAACAGCAACGCCTACAACCAGGAGTTCCTCTCGCTGGCCAAGCCGGTTCTCGGCACGCAGAACAACCTTGCCGCTCTCAACGTGCATCCGCTCGAAGAGGCCGGCACGAACCCCGCGACGCAGCAGCTGCTCGACCTCTACGAGCAGTACCTGCCCGATGCCCACCTGACCCTGCCGTCGATCCAGGCGTTCTCGGCGTGGCTGCTGTTCGCCGTCTCGGCCCGCGATTGCGGCGATGCGCTGACCCGCAAGTGCGTCTACGAGAACGGGATCAAGCACACCTCGTGGACGGGCGGCGGCCTCACGGCCGAGGCTGACCCGAGTGCGTTGGGCACGAGCACGAAGGTGTGTTGGGATGCCGTGCAGGCCACCCCGGCGGGCTGGGTGCTGGCCGACAACAAGCCCGACACGGGCATCTACCGGCGCACCACGAACCAGCACCCGTACACCAAGGACGTCGCGAAGCCGACGACGCTGGCAGATGTCGGGTTGAGCCTCGACGATCTGCCCTGACGGCGAGCCTGCCCGGTGGACAAGTTCCTCACGTTCGGCATCGTCGGGCTGAGCCTCGCTGCGATCTACGCGGTGATGGCCAGTGGCTTGGTGGTGACCCAGACGACGACGGGCATCTTCAACTTCGCCCACGGTGCGGTGGGGATGCTCGCAGCGTTCGCGTACTGGCAGCTCCGCTTCGATTGGAACTGGCCCGCGCCGGTCGCGTTGGCAGTGGTGCTGCTCGTGTTCGCCCCGGGCATCGGGCTGCTCCTCGACTGGCTCGTCTTCAAGCGCATCCGCGACGCCAGCGAGGCCATCAAGCTGGTCGTCACGATCTCCCTGCTGACCGGGATGATCTCCCTGGCGCGCTGGATCTGGGACCCGAACGTGGCACGCCCGATGAGCAAGTTCTTCGCCTCG
>JAOBWQ010000600.1 GCA_025463425.1 Ilumatobacteraceae bacterium
TCGAGCTGGTGGCTGCTGAACAGCACCGAGGTGCCCCTGTTCAACTCGTCGGCGAGGATCGTCTTCATCGTCTCCACCGCCAAGGGGTCGAGGCCGGAGAACGGTTCGTCGAGGATCAGCAGCTCGGGATCGTGCACGAGTGCGATCGCCAGCTGCACGCGCTGCTGGTTGCCACTCGACAGCGCTTGCACCTCATCGTCTGCACGGTGGGTGATGTCGACCCGTCGCATCCACGTCTCGGCCGCTGCGGCGGCCTGTGCCGAGGTGAGTCCGGCGAGGCGGGCGAAGTAGACGAGCTGGTCGCGGACCGTCATCTTCGGGTACATCCCGCGCTCGGCCGGCATGTACCCGAACCGGCGTCGCGTCGCAGCGGTGATCGGCAGGCCTTTCCACGTGATCGCGCCGGAGTCGATCGAGATCAGCCCCATCACCGCCCGCATCGTGGTGCTCTTGCCGGCGCCGTTCGGTCCGAGGAACCCGACGATGGCCCCCGCCCCGACGCTGAGGCTGACGCCATCGAGCGCCACGACGTCGCCGAAGCGTTTGCGGATCTCGCCAACCTCCAGCACGCCTCCCGTTCTATCCGTTGCGCGTGCCCATTGCCACACGCCGGGTCGTTGCCCACGACTGCGTCGTTCATTACGATACGGAACAGTTCAGTATCGAAATGGGAGGCAGGCCGATGAGCGCTGCAGAGATGGCCGCTCCACACGCCGCGGCGGCGGGTGTGGACGCAGAGATCGATCCCGCCGTGCATGCCCGGCGCTGGTGGATCCTCGGCGTGCTGTGCCTGTCGATGACGATCATCGTGATGGACAACACCATCCTCAACGTGGCGATCCCGAAGCTGATCACCGATCTCAACGCCACGAACAGCCAGGTCCAGTGGATCATCGACTCGTACACGATCGTCTTCGCGGGTTTGCTGCTCACCACCGGCAGCCTCAGTGACCGCTTCGGTCGCAAGGGTGCGTTGCAGGTGGGCATCGTCCTGTTCGGTCTCGGCTCGGTCGCCTCGGCACTGGCCACCTCCGCCCCGCAGCTGATCGTGACCAGGGCCTTCATGGGCATCGGTGGCGCACTGATCATGCCGTCGACGCTGTCGCTGCTGACCAACACCTTCCGCGACCCGAAAGAGCGGGGCCGGGCGATCGGGATCTGGGCCGGCTTCTCCGGCGTCGGCGTGGCTGCCGGGCCGCTCGTCGGCGGACTGCTGCTCCGGCACTTCTCGTGGAGCTCGGTGTTCTGGGTCAACATCCCGATCGGCGCGACAGCACTCATCGCGGGCGCGTTCCTGCTGCCGAAGTCGCGTGAAGACCGCGCCGACAGGCTCGACCCCGTCGGCTCGGTGCTGTCGATCATCGGCCTCGCGACCTTCCTGTACGGCGTGATCGAGGTCCCCGAGAAGGGCTGGACCAGCGCCGCGGTGCTGGCCGGCTTCGGCTTCGGCATCGTCGGAATCGCAGCGTTCATCCTCTGGGAGCAGCGCATCGACCACCCGATGCTCGACATGAGGTTCTTCAAGAACCCGCGTTTCACCGCAGCCAACACCGCCGTCACGTTCACGTTCTTCGCGATGTTCGGATCGCTGTTCCTGATGACCCAGTACTGGCAGTTCATCCAGGGCTACAGCCCGCTGTCCGCCGGTGTGCACCTCATCCCGTACGCGTTGGGCATGATGGTCGTCGCCCCGCTCTCGTCCCGACTGGTCGAGCGGGTCGGCTCCAAGCGGGTCATCACGTTCGGCCTGTTCGTGGTCACCTCGTCGCTGATCGCGCTGTCGTTCCTGTCCCGGGACACGCCGTACTGGTTGGCGATCATCCCGTTCTGCGGCATGTCGGCAGGGATCGGGCTGACGATGCCGCCGGCCACGGAGTCCGTGATGGGCTCGCTGCCTCGCGACAAGGCCGGCGTGGGATCGGCCGTCAACGACACGACCCGGCAGATGGGCGGCGCCGTCGGCGTGGCGCTGATCGGCAGTGTCGTCTCGAGCATCTACGCCAGCCGCGTCGACTCCGCCGGGGCGCGGTTCCACCTCGCCGGTGCACAGCTGGCCGAGGCCCGGTCCTCGCTCGGCGGAGGCCTGAAGGTCGCCCACGCGCTCGGCGAGAACGCGATCGAGTTCTCCAACGCGGTCAAGACTGCGTTCGTCACCGGCCTCAGCTCGGGCCTGCGGATGGCGTCGATCTTCGTCGTCTTCGCCGGGTTCGTGGTCTGGCGCTACCTCCCCGCCCGTGCTCCGGGCGAGGACACGATGCCGGCCGCGTCACCGGACGAGCTCGCCGAGCTCGCCGATTCGCTCGTGGCCGGTGAGTGATGGCCGCGATGAACGCTGCGACGATCACCACCACCCCCACCCCCGAGGCCGGGTCGAACGGTGTCGGCGCCGGCGTTGCCCGACGTGGCCGCCCTCGCGACGCACGCTGTGACCAGGCCATCCTGCAGGCCACGCTCGAGATGTTGAACGAAGGTGGTGCCGGCAGCGTCTCGATCGACGGCGTGGCGGCGCGCGCGGGCGTCGGCAAGGCCACGATCTACCGGCGCTGGTCGTCGAAGGAGGCACTCCTCCTGGAGGCGATGAGCACCGACCTCCGTGCGATGGAGAGCCCCGATCTCGGCTCGCTGCGCGCCGACCTCGAGGCCTACTTCTGGGCGCTCCTCGATCGGCTGAAGGCCAACCCCAACACCGATCTGCTGCCCCACCTGATCGAGGCGGCGTGTTACGACGCCGAGGTCCGCAAGTCGCTCGACGAATACGTGAGCAGCCGCCAGAAGCCGCTGCGGATCATCCTCCGCCGTGCCCAGCAGCGTGGTGAGATGGCGGCGAACGTGGATCTGAGGGTGGTCGTCGACGTGCTGGTCGGTCCGCTCTTCTACCGTCGGCTGCTCACCGGTGACCGGCTCGACCGGGCCTACGTCGCCAAGCACCTCGACATCGTGCTGTCTCCCGCACTTCTCCTGGTCCCCTGATCGTCTAATGTCCGGCAGATGCCGGATGTTCTACAACAGCGGGACGTTGCCGCTCCCGCCACTCCCGACTATCCACTCGCCGATCGGGTCGACATCACGACCCACGCCCAGATGAAGGCCATCGCCGAGCCGACGCGGAGCGCGATCGCGCTGCTGCTCCTCGAACGCGCGGCGTCGACGACGGAGCTGGCGGTGGCCCTCGGCAAACCGAAGGGAACGGTCGATCACCACCTCAAGGTGCTCGCCGCCGCCGGCCTGGTCCACGTCGTTCGCACCCGGCAGGTACGTGCGATGACGGAGCGGTTCTGGGGCCGCACGGCGCGGACGTACGTGTTCGAGTCCTCGAGCAGCGCGACCCCGACTCCGATGTGGATGGTCCGTGACGCGCTGGCGGAGATGGAGCGGGTGATGCCCGCGACGCACTGCGTCGATGCCGACCGCGAAGACCTGGACACGGTCTACGCGACGTTCCGCCATGCGAGGATCCCCGCCGAACGGGTCCGCGAGTTCGGTGAGCGGCTGTACGCGTTGTCCGACGAGTTCGTCTCCACCGAGCGGGGCGGCGACGTCATGTTCGGGCTGCTCCTCACGCTGTTCCCCACCGACCTGCCGATCCTTCCCGAGCCCGTCGCATGAGCCCGAGGACCAAGCGGCCGTCGCTGGGCCGGAACTACCACCGCGTGTACACGGCCAGCCTGATCTCCAACCTCGGCGACGGCGTGGCCCAGATCGGGTACCCGTGGCTGGCCTCGGCCGTGACCAGGAACCCGCTGCTGATCGCAGCCGTCGGTGTCGCCCAGCGCCTGCCCTGGCTGCTGTTCACCCTGCCGGCCGGGGTGATCACCGACCGGGTCGATCGGCGCAAGGTGATCGTGCTGATGGACGCGTGCCGGGCGGTGATCACGCTGCTGGTCGCCGTCGCCGTGCTCGGACTCGGCGGCGAGCTGCCCGCGCCGGACGCGCTCAAGACGGTCGTCGGCACCAAGCTCAGCCTCTACCTCGTCCTGGTCGCGGCGAGCCTGCTGCTCGGGTTCGCCGAAGTGCTCCGCGACAACTCCGCCCAGACGATCGTCCCCTCGATCGTCGAGCCCGATGATCTCGAGCGTGCCAATGGCCAGATGTGGTCGGCCGAGCAGGTCGCGAACACGTTCGCCGGACCGCCGCTCGGCAGCGTCTTGATCGCCGCTGCGTTCTTCTTGCCGTTCGTCGTCGACGCCGTCTCGTTCGCCGTCGCGTCGGCGCTGGTGGCGCTCGTCGTCGGCCAGTTCCGTGCCAAGCCGCTGATCTCGGGCTCGGCGGGCACGGAACGTGCCGAGCGCAGCGCGTGGAAGGTCGAGCTGAAAGAGGGTGTGCGTTGGCTGCTCGCCCACGATCTGCTCCGGCCGATGGCGATCATCCTCGGGATGCTCAACATGGTCGGCGCGCTGACGGCCGCGACGCTCGTGCTCTTCGCCCAGGAGGTCCTGCGCACGTCGCCGATCGAGTTCGCGATCTTGATGATGGGCGGGGCGGTCGGTGGCGTGGCCGGTGGCTACGTCGCCCCGTGGGTGCGTCGTCGGTACGGCAGCGGGACGTGCCTGATGATCACGCTCGTCACCGGAGCGCTGACCCCGATCCCGATCGGGCTGACGTCGGCGTGGCCGGTGGTGTTCGCGATGTTCGCGATCGCGACACTGACGGGCGTCATGTGGAACGTGGTCACCGTGTCGTTGCGTCAGACGATCATCCCCGACGAGCTGCTCGGCCGGGTCAACAGCGTGTACCGCTTCTTCGCGTGGGGGATGATCCCGATCGGCACCGCGCTGGGCGGGCTCACGGTGGTGCTCGTCCAACCGCACTGGGGGCGCGAGGCCGCGTTGCGCGCGCCGTTCTTCGTCGC
>JAOBWQ010000526.1 GCA_025463425.1 Ilumatobacteraceae bacterium
GCATCGAGAGCACAGTGGTAACTTACGCCGACAGATGGTTGATGACGGCGAGCTCCAACAGCGGACGGCCCGAGCACTCGACGGCAACCTTGCCAAGGAGGGGCCCAAGCTCGCCCGCCAGAACAAGCTGTTCGTCCGCGACCGGGTGGCGCTGTTGGTCGACGAGGGATCGTTCGTCGAGGACGGTCTGTTGGCGAACACCATGGCGGCCGATCTCCCGGCCGACGGTGTGGTCACGGGCATCGGCAGGGTCGACGGACGGGCGGTGTACGTCGTCGCCAACGACCCGACGGTCAAGGCGGGTTCTTGGGGCGCGCGTACCGTCGAGAAGATCGTGCGCGCCACCGAGCACGCACTCCGCCACGAGTTGCCGATCTTCTGGTTCATCGATTCCGCGGGCGCACGGATCACCGACCAGGTCGACCTCTTCCCCGGGCGGCGCGGCGCCGGCCGGATCTTCTCCAACCAGATCAAGCTGTCCGGCAAGGCCCCGCAGATCTGTTGCCTGTTCGGGCCGTCCGCGGCGGGCGGCGCGTACATCCCCGCGTTCTGCGACGTGATCATCATGGTCGAGGGCAACGCCTCGATGTACCTCGGCTCCCCGCGCATGGCCGAGGAGGTGATCGGCGAGCACGTGACGCTGGAAGAGATGGGTGGCGCGCGGATGCACGCCACGATCTCGGGTTGCGGCGACAACCTCGCCGTCGACGATGCCGATGCGATCGCCCAGGCCCGGCTGCTGTTCTCGTACCTGCCGTCGTCGTGGCGCGCGACGCCGGATGCGGTGGAGCCGGAGTCACCGGTGCGCGTGCTGACCCGCGCCGCGCTGCCGGACACCGAAGCCGCCGGGTACGACATGCACGCGCTGATCGATTGCGTCATCGATGCGGACAGCTTCTTCGCCGTCAAGCCCCTGTTTGCGCCGGAGCTGATCACCGGGTTCGCTCGCCTCGACGGCAACGTCGTCGGGATCGTCGCCAACAACCCGATGCACAAGGGCGGCGTGCTGTTCGGTGACTCCGCCGACAAGGCCGCCCGCTTCGTGTGGATGTGCGACGCGTACAACGTGCCGCTGCTGTTCCTGGCCGACGTGCCCGGGTTCATGATCGGCACCCAGGTCGAGCGAGCCGGCATCATCCGCCACGGCGCGAAGATGGTCACGGCGGTCACGGAGGCCACCGTGCCGAAGATCTGCGTGGTCGTCCGCAAGGCCTACGGGGCCGGTCTGTACGCGATGTGTGGACCCGCGTTCGACCCACTCGCCACGCTGGCGTTGCCGACCGCGAAGATCGCGGTGATGGGCCCGGAGGCCGCCGTCAACGCCGTGTACGCGAACAAGATCGCATCGATCGAGGACGCCGACGAGCGGGCCACGTTCGTCGCCGATCGACGCCGCGAGTACGAAGAGGATGTCGACCTCTACCGGCTCGCCAGCGAGCTGATCATCGACGCCATCGTGCCGTTCGAGCGCCTCCGCGAGGAACTGATCGCCCGCTTCGCAGCGGCAGATCCGGACGACCGCGACGCCGTCGAGAAGCGCCACGCGGTCTACATGGGCTGACAGCTCGGCAGGCGGGCGGGCAGTCAGGCAGCGAGACCCCTTCGTGGCCTCGAGCAGCCCGCCGACCCAGCCGGATCCAGTCGCACTACGGTGAGCTCGTCGCCAGGACCGGTCCCGGTGACGACCGACGATGGGATGGGGATGGCTCAGTACAACGACGCGCAGTTGACTTCGTACATCGACCAGCTGTTCGCACGGCTGAGCCGGGTCGAGGCCCAGCTCGTGCTGGTCAGCGAGAAGCTCGGCATCCCGTTCCCCGACGCCACCGCCGGCATCCCGGCCGACGTGGTCGCGCTCGTCCGCGCCGGTGACCGCCTCGGCGCGATCAAGCGCCTCCGCGAGCTGTCGAACATGACCGTCGACGAGGCGAAGTCGGTCATCGCCAACGTCTGACTGTCACGAGGGCCGATCAGCGCAGGGCCTCCTCAGGATTGCGGCATCCACGGATGCGAAGCGACGAAGGCCGAGAAGTACTTGCTGGTGCTGGGCAACGCCGTGAGCTGGATCGTGCCATCGGGATTGGCCGCCCACGTGAACTCCTGAGGTCCGAAGTTGTTGAGGACGTTGAAGACGATGTCGCTGCCGGCCACCACATAGGTGCCGCTGGCGTCCGGGTTCTGGATGACGTTGTCAGCTGTCTGCAGGAAGGTCCACGTGCCCGCAGCCATCGTCCAGGTGAACGTGCCGTGGTTCTCGGCGTACTCATCGGGATGGATGTTGACTGCGGCGAGATCCTCGTCGGTCACGGTGACCACGTACGTGCCATCGGGGAACGCACCGGGCACGCCGACGGGAAGTCCTACGAGCGGACCGGACGAGATCGTCGCGGGAACGCTGACCGTCGTGGGCGGCTGCGTGGTCTCCGGTTCCGTCGCGGCCGGCTCGGTCGTCGCCGGGGGCTCAGTCGTTGCGGGCTCGGTTGCTGCCGGCGGCTCGGTTGCGGTGGGCTCGGTTCGCGCCGGTTCGGTGGTAGCCGGCTCCGTCGCGATCGGCACTGCGGTCACCCCCGCCGTCGACTCAGTGGTAGCCGACTCTTTCGGCGCTGACGACGAGCAACTGGACAGCCAGATCAGGGACCCGACGAGAGTGGCGACGCAACGGACGGGAAGGTTTCGAGACGTGCTCATGACCGTTCATCGCTTCGACGGCGATGATTCCCGTCGCGGGCACCAAAGTTCTCGGCCGATCAGCGCAGGGTGAGCGAAGCGACCGTCGCGTCGAACTCCGTACTGAACGCCGCCCAATCGTTCGTGGGCGCCACACCGATCACATAGACCACGTGGCCGTCGACGGTCGTCGCCAGCGCTCGAAATCTGTCCGTGCGGAGGTCGCCGTACTTGAGGGTCTGCTCGATCGCGCAGGACGCGGTGACGACTCCGTCGATCTGGATCGCGTCCTGACCGAAGAGCGTTGCCGCCGTCGGCACGGGGTCCTGCGTCGTGTCCGCCGCACACAGCGCGGCGAGGGCCTGCGCCGGGGTACCTGCGCCAAGGGTCGAGCCCTCACCGACCTGAAGAGCAGAGACGATGGCGTTGTCATGGCGACGCAACAGCGTCGCGGTGTTGTCATCGCGGACCATCTGCCACGGCCCGCCAGTCGTGATCTCGTACGGCAGGACGAAATGCGCCGGCGCGTACGTTCCCGCGGGTGCTTCTCCCGCTGGAAAGGCCAACTCGCCGAGCGCCGAGGTGTCGACCGGCGCCGCATCGGCGCCGAGCACACTGCGGTTCGCGTCCATGCAGTCACCGGCCAGCGCAGCGCACGTCTGCACTGCGACACCCGTCCGATCGAACACCGTCGTCTGCAGCTCGGTGCTGTCGAACAGCACGGAGACCGAGGTGCCGACGACCTTGCCGCCGTTCGCGATCTCGTCGATGATGTACGGGACTTCACCGGCCGGCACGATCACCCGGTTCGTGACGGATGCGGAGTCGAGCGCGTAGGTCTCGCCGGGCTGCAGGGTGCCGATGACCGCTGTGTCCGTGCTGCCGATGGTCAGCGTTGCCAAGCAGGCGGCGCCATCGGCGGTCAGGCACGGGAAGTCTCCGGACATGAAGATCTGCACCTGTGTGTCGCCGATCGTCGTCGCTGCCGCGCCGATGTTCGTGAACGTGCCGGTCACACGCGGAAGCAGGAGGACGTCGTGGTTGGGCTGCTCCGAGCGCTCGTTCGACTCGATCGCGACCTTGAACTCGATGGTGCCGTCGAAGTGGAGCTTCGATCCGCCGGAGGCCGTGAGGTCGGTCGACATCGCCTGCTGGAACCCGGGGTTGACCACGGCAGGCGCGCCGGTAGAGGGTGGAGGAGGCGTGGCGCCCGTGCTCGGTTCGGTCGTCTCGGGGGATGTCGTGCTCGGTTCGGTCGTGGCCGGCGACGTCACTGCGGTGGTGGTCGACTCGAGCGTCGTCGGCGTCGACGTGATCACGTGATGATCACGACTGGACGCCACCGCAATCGTGACCACAAGCACGATCGCAGCAGCTGCGAGCACGGCCATGCCCAGACGGCGCGGGCGCACCGCCGTCCGGGCGATCATCGGAGTCGGTCCGTCCCGACGATCGAGCTGCAGTGTGATCTCGTCCGTCGGTGACGTTCCGCCGAGCTGGCTCTGAGAAACAGGAGCTTCGAGCTCAGCGACGAGTCGCGCCTCGAGAACAGCCACGAAGTCTGCATCGGGCTCGGCAGTGACACGGGCGAACAGGCGGCCGATCGGTGTATCAGGCATGACGCACCTCCTGCAGCCGCTGTTCGAGGGCATGGCGGGCTCGAACGAGCAGCGATTCGGTGGCGGAGATGGAGCTGCCGATCATCCGGGCGACCTCACTCACCGCGAGGTCGTCGACGTAGCGGAGCAGCAGCACGATTCGATGGGTCGGCGAAAGACCCGCGAGCAGCTCGAGCGCCGCGGCGGCACCGATGCCGTCGAACTCGTCGGTGTCTCCATCGCCGGAACGGTAGGCGAGGGTCAGCTTGCGTTGTTCGCGGGTGACCCGGCGGAAGTGGTCGAGCAGCTTGTGCCGAGCCACGCCCATCAGCCATGGCATCGTCAGGGCGTCGGGGTGGCCCTGCCGGTAGGACGTGACGATCGCGATGAACGTCTCCTGGACGAGATCCTCCGAGACCCGTCGGTCCCCGGCAGTTGCGCGATGGAAGTACTGGAAGAGCTCGCCGATCGCACTTCGATAGAACGCCACGAACTCGGCCGTCTCCACAGCGTCGACGTCCTTTCTTCGATGGTGCTCCACATTCATCTCATCGCCGCGGACACCTCGTCATCCGTCGCGACTCACGAACATTCTTCCAGGCGCAAGCGCGACGGCGTGCCAGCGCGCCCGGGCGGCTCAGCGCCCGGCCTGGAGGCTGTCGGCCGGGCGGCTCGATCGCCGTGGCCACGATGGCACGGCGGCGATGTTCGCCAACACGAGCAGACCGATCGCCATCGCGGCCAGCACGAGCAAGGGTGTCGAAGCGTCGTCGGCCGCGCCGATGCTGTCGGCGAACGCGCTGAACACGAGGCGGCCGGCGACGATGCCGAGCGGCACTCCGATGACGATCGGCAACACGATGGTCGCACTGGCTTGCCAATGCACCGCTCGCCTGAGCCATCCACGATCGGCGCCGAGCGCGGTCAGCACGGCGAGATCACGACGTCGCCGCCGCAACGACGTGAGCATGATGTGCACGACGCTCAACATGGCCAACGCACCGAGCAGCGCGTCGAGCAGAAACGGCGTTCCCCGGACACGGGCGACGTTGGCGACGGCCGGGGGCCGGTTGTTCGCGGTCGGTATGTCACCGGGCCGGACGCCGACAAGCGCTGCCACCCGCTCCAGGGTCCCCTGATCTCGGTGCTGCACCGTGATCGCCGCCGTGCCCAACGACGTGCTCTCGTCCAGCTTGCTCAGTCCCGCATACGTGACGACACCGCCCACGCCCACTCCGTCGACGGGTCCGAACCCCGAGATGATCGCGATGCCCGTCACACGCATCACCGCCGTCGAGCTCGCGCCGACCATCGTCAGCGAATCACCGACATCCACGCCGAGGGCGCGCGCTGTCACGAGTCCGAGCGCGATCTCGTCGTCACCCGCAGGAACGCGGCCGGCGGAGAGCTCCGGCAGCAGCCCACCACGGACCGGCTTCATGCCGACGAGCTGCACCGTTGCCGAACCGACGCGCGCCGCCCCATAGCCGTACAGGGTGATCCCGCTGACATCAGGAGAAGCATCGAGGGCGTCAGCGAGCGCTTGATCCATCGCCCCTCCCCCGTTGTCGCCGACCGCGTAGTCGTAGTTGCTGCCGTAACGCTCTGGTGTGTCGACGAGCCTGATCACACTCACCCCGAACACCGTGGAGGCAACGAGGCCGCCGATGATCAGCGCCATGCCGACGATCGGAGACGACGTCGAGCCACGATCGCCCGTGCGATGGGTGAAGGCGAACCGCACCCCGGTCGCCGCCGGCACCGAGCTGGTGTGAACGGCGACCGATTCGACCAACTTCGATGGCCGCACGACCTTGGCGGGCCGTTGATCGAGCGCGATCGCTGCCGCCGTCCACGCCAGAAACGCGAGCAAGAAGATCAGCGCGCCGGTCAACACCACGAGTGAATCGAAGTGGATGCCCGGGTCAGGCTCGATCCTCCGGACGAACCCGACGGGGAAGATGCCGGACGGCACGACCGCCAGGGCGGACGCGAGCACAGCGCCGAGGACCACGGGCACCGCCGCGCGCCCCAGTGACTCGACGAGGATCTGACCCCTGGTGAACCCGATCGCCGAGAGCCGCTCCCGGTCCGCAGCGGTGACGCGGATGTGTCTGCTGATCAACTGGCCGAGCACCGCCAGCGCAGCGATCCCCGCAACCAGGACGATGATCCACAGTCCTTGGCTCTGCGCGCTGACGGCTCGCCGAACGGTTCCGCTGATCAGCTGACCCTTGTCGACGCTCATGGCCTGACCGCCCGGCACGCCATCGAGTTGGGTGCGCAGCGAGGCGAGGTCGAAACCCGGTCGGAGCGTGACCGCCATCTGCGTCTGTGAGATGGCGAACGTCGGCGGGTCGAGGAGCACCGACGAGAACATGACGTACGGCGACGGATCATCGAGCGCCGACGGTCCGTCGACGATGCCGACCAACACGGCCGGACGCGGCGCCGAGTCGGGCAGCCGCGTGCCGAACTGCTGGGCGTCGACCTCGGCCTGCGTGTAGGCATACAGATCGAAGCGCTCGCCGATCTTGGCGTGAAAGGTGTCGGCGAAGCTGGTCGTCGCGACGAACTCGTCGGACGCATTCGGTTGAGGCAGCCGGCCGGCGATGAGCCGCTCGCCGGCACCGGCCGGCGATCCGGCGAATGCCAGAGCCTCGACCGGGCTCGCATCGCCTGCTGGCGCAAGGATCGCGAACAGGAACGTGTAGGCATGCACCGACTCGACCGCGGGCAGCTTGGCCACCTCGGCCGTGACCGGCACGCCGCCCTGCAGTTGGACCACGAAGGCATCCGGCACGCCACCGAACGCCTTCGTGAACCGGTCCGGCGCGGTCGTCGTGCGATGAGCGCCCGCGGCAACCGCCAACACCGCTCCGCAGACGGTGGCGACCACGAGGGCGAGCGCGACAGTCGCGCCGAACCGTGACCGCACCGTCGAGCGGAGCCGATAGGCGATCGCGAGCATCGCCGAATGGTACGGCCGCGACTGCGGCCCGTCGATGGTGCTACCTCGCCACTCCGGTGTGATGCCACCACCGCCGGCGGCGCGCGAGGTTGATCAGCCGCTGCACGATCTAGATGGGACGTTGGCTCAGAAGGGTCTGCGCTGACCACCGTCCGAGCTCCACGTATGCCGCGAACTGAGCGTCGTCCATGAACTGGTCGGCAGTGCTGTTCTCCGGGAACTTCGCATCGGAGTGTGCATACACACCGACGAGCGTCCCGACGGCCGGATCCTCGAGCGCCTGGTCCGAGAGACGGGCCTTGGCGAAGCAGATGCGAGCCGGCAGGTCCTGCGGTCCAGCGCCGGGGAAGAAGGCAGCCAGCTCGATCGTGGAGCGGTCGACGACGCCGGTCAGATGCTCGAACGGTCCGTCCATGAGCTCGTGTGGCGTGGTGAGTTTGGTGAGCCCCAACTCGTCGTGCCACGTCTTCTCCCAGGTGGCGGAGTCGTCGGTCGTGGGCAGGGTGACCTTGACGCCATGTGCATCCCCGAAGTCGATCCCGAGACGACGATGGCACAGGCTCATCGTGTGCAGGAGGGTGTTGACGGTGCCGCCGTCGCCCGAGGCGTCGAAGATGTAGATCGTCGTGCACCGCCGGCGGAGGAGCTCGAACAGCCCGAGGTTGTCGAACTGGCCGCCGTCGGTGACGTAGACGAACCGCGACTCCAGGTCGTACAGGTTGGCGAGCTCCTTGAGCAGGTACCCCAACCGCCGCCGTGGGTTCCAGCGGACGCCGCGCTCGTCGAACAGCACGCCGTGATGCTCGGTGAAGCTGCGCACGTGCTTGGGGTTGGGGAGCCACACGCCGAGCCGCAGGTTGAAGAACGCGAAGACCTGGGAGAGTGATGCCATCCGGACCGCACCGAGAGCGGGGGACACCGCTGCGCCGGCGATCGCGACCGCACCGTGCAGCGACGTCTCGGCTTCATGTGGTCCCAACGCCTGCATGTATCGCGCCGCATCGACCGAGGTCGTCGGATCAGTGCCGACCGCGGACGCCGAGAACACGAACGGGACCGCCTGCGTGTATCGCGGTGCGATGTTTGCTGTGTCGTAGGCCGCCGCGCAGATCAACAGCTCGGGTTGGGTGCCGACTCGGTGCGCCCACTCGGGAAGGTCCGTGGTCTCCGGGTCGTCCGGAACACGTCCACCGCGGAACGGGCTGAACGTGTGTGCCAGGCGGCGACGGTAGAAGCGATGGGGTGACCACCAGCTCTGATCGGCCCAGACTGCGATCAGCGCGATCGCGATGGCCAGCGCGAGCCACCGAGAGCCATCGAGGGTCATGACCCGGAGGTGCTCCATTCGCCGATCGACGGGCGTCGACCAGAGGACTGCGGCACAGAGGGAAGCGACACCGAGGCTCCACGTGAGGCCGACGATCAGGCGCGCCATGTTCACTCGCGAACCGACGAACGCCTCGTTCGCGGAGGGCATCTTCTTCGTCGCGAAGATGACGCTCAACAGGATCGTCGCCGCGCCGGGTACGCAGACCGCGACCGTCATTGCAGCGTCGAAGCGCTGGGCGGCGATCAGCACCATGCCGCCAGTGAAGGCGGCCGCGAGGAGGACGAGCGTCCACCAGGCGCCGACGGAGGCCTTCCGCGATCCCGGTGACACGAGGAACCGAGCCGCGGCGAGAGCGGCGAGGATCAGGGCGAGCTCGATGACGATCCGCGCCGTGCTGTCGAGGTGGATGTTCACGCGCTTGCCGGGTCCCGCCCGGAACGCGGTGTCGACCCAGAACTTGGCCAGGCCGAGCGCGACGAGGGCGATCCCGAACCCGGCCCTGGCCGACTTCAACGACGTCACTGCGGCGTACACACCCGCGTAGACGACACCGGCGATCACGAAGTAGGTGCCGAGTGAACGGCTGTACCAATGGCCGGAACCCGTGACCGAGCTGGAGTCGACCAGCATCATCCATCCGCATCCGGCGGCGGCAAGGATGGTGACGACCGCGAGGGCGACCTGCTTGCTCACATGCGTCGACGTCTTCTGCCACCAGGCTCCGAGGATCGGCCAGAACGCGACGACCACGACAGCGGACTCGAGGGCTGACGCCTCGACGTGCCACCACCGGCGCGGCCGGGCGAGTCCTGCGGGCGTCGTCACGTCGAACGGCCAGAGGCGGGTCATCCACCCGACCGGCCGAGAGATGACGAACAACAGCGCGATCAGCAGCAACGCGTTCCCGATGATGGCGGCCAAGAGCACGCCGACCGAAGCGGCGAACTTCTTGAACGACGCGCCGGTCGTCAACGGCGCGCCGTAACCAGGGGGAAGCGACTCCCGGCTCGGCCGTGCCGGCGGCCAGAGGTAGCGCGCGTTGCGCGTGATCCACGTCGTCTCCGGCTGGTCGGCGGCCAACGGCGCGGGCGTGACGACGCCGTCGTGGTGCAGCAGTATCTGTCGCGCCATCGCGATGTACCCACCGCCGGACACCGTTGCCATGTAGCGAACCCTCTCGAACGAGGTGAAACCCTGGATCGCGCCCAACGCGAACGAGGCGGCGCGGACGCCGCCACCCGACAGGCCGACGCCGACGACGTTCTGCTGAGCCTCCGCGGCGTCGGGCGCCGCCGAGGGGCTGGCGTCGCCATCCAACGCGCTCGGTTCGAGGTTCGACGACGGCGGCATGAAGTCCTTGTTGTGCTCGGCGCGACGGCTGCTCACGACCATGTCGGAGTCGCCGGTCGAACTCTCGCCAGGCGCGGTGCCCGACCGGCGCCCGAATCGCGACGCGCCACGCCCGCGGGCTGCAGCGACACCACCGACGATCGCTCCGAGCGTGTAGGCGGTGGCGAGTCCGATGATGACGAACTTGGTCATCGCCATCGCTGCGACCGTGCCGGCGAGCCACGAACTGACTGCGCCGGGGTTGCGCACGATGCCCCACAGGGCGACGTTCCCGAGCGCGTCGAGCACGGCCGCAGCGAGGACGAGCACCCCGAGGCGGACGCCGATCCTGTGCGTCGTCCGCCGGCGGGCCAGGCGGGATCCGAGCCGGCACCCGGCCACCAGAGTCACCGTGTACGCCACGATGAGGAGCGCGTCGAGCACGAGGGCTCGATGATCGTGCGCGATCTGCGCCGAGGAGCTGGCCGCCGAGCCGCAGGACCTTGCTGCGAGCGCGACCCGACTCGGAGTCCCTGCGAGCTCGATGGCGAGAAGGCGGGTCGGCTGCGGAGCGCTTCGCCGCGAGCAGCCGCTGTCGGCACCCTGAACGATGCGGAGTGCCACCAGAGTCGCTGCCGATCCGGTCACGACGAACCCGAGTCGACGGCGAATCGAACGCCGCGAGACCGCCCCCGTCGGTGGGGAGACGACACTCATCCTCGAACGCGATTTCTGGTGAGAGGCAGCGGCCGTCACCCGGCCGACAGTACTCGCGGTCGAAACACTCCCGATCCGACGCCGGCAGGCACACCTCGAGCCG
>JAOBWQ010000530.1 GCA_025463425.1 Ilumatobacteraceae bacterium
TTCTACTTGAGCTCCTACGTCCTCATCGCCGCCGGAATACTCGGGTTGCTCGGCGTGCGCCGGGACGGGGAACGGTTCGATGTCGAGCTCATGCTGGACATGGGATCCTTCGTGATCCTGTCGATCACGTGCATCGCTGCCACGGGTCGGGTCGGCGCGATCTTCGACGATTCGTCGGTGTCGACGTTGGTCCACTTGGTGTGGGCCGCGTATCCGATTCTCGATGCGGCGCTGCTGGCGGTAGTGGTCAAAGCAATGTTCAGCCGCCGGCTGTGGACCACGTCGGGCCTGGCGTTGCTTGCGGGTGTGGGTGGATGGCTCGGCTCCGATCTCGCCGCGCTGTGGTCGAACGATGATGGCACGTCCGTGGTGATGAACCTGGGGTGGATGCTCGGCGCTGCATTGATGGCCGGCGCCGTGTCGTCGAAGCCCGGTCCCCGGAGCGATCAGTCGTCGCGCCACTGGTCTCGCGCCCGGGTGTTGATGAGCCTCGCCCCGCTGGCGGTACCGGGTGTCGTCGAAGTGTGGTCGTCGCGCGACGGCAACCATCCCAATTCGATTCTCCTCCTCGTGGTGACAGCGTGCCTGATCGCGTTGGCCTTCGTGCGCGAGGCTCGGCTGGTCACGGCACGGCACGCACAGGACCTCGCCTTGCACAAGCGCGAGAACTACTGGCGGGCGTTGGCCGGCAACTCCGCAGATGCCGTGATCGTGGTCGACGGGAACGGCATGATCACCAATGACGCACCGCAGCTCGTGGAGATGCTCGGCAAACCCGGTGCGGGCACGATGGGCACGGACGCGCTGGAGTTGATCGAACCGCTCGAGCGTCAGCGAATCCGGGCGTCGTTGGATTGGATCAGGACGACGGAGAACGTGGTCGCCGACGGCGAGTTCAGCGCGCAGCTCGCTGATGGATCCATCCGCTGGTTCGGTCTGCGTGCCGTCAACCCGGCTCTCGGTCTGGACATCGGCGGTGTCATCATCAACATCCACGACATCACCGATCGCAAACGTGCCGAGACGGACCTCACCCACCTCGCGTTCCACGATGCCCTGACAGGGCTCGCGAACCGATCGCTGTTCCACGACCGAGTCGAGCACGCCGTCCAGCGATCCGCCCGCTCGGGGGCCGATGTCGCACTCTTGTACGTGGACGTCGACGGGTTCAAGGCGGTGAACGACACATACGGCCACAGCGCAGGCGATCATGTGCTGACCGAGATCTCGACTCGGTTGCAGTCCGCGGTGCGGACCGGTGACACTGTGGCCCGGCTCGGCGGGGACGAATTCGCGATTCTCTTCGAGCAGAGCATCGACCCGCTGGAAGAGGCGACGCTCATCGCCGAACGAATCCTCCAGTCGTTCAGCGTCCCGATCGACTGGCAGGGCCACCCGATCGTGCTGTCAGCGAGCCTGGGGATCGCTGTCGGCGATCAGGGATCCAGCGTCACCTCGCTGCTCCGCGATGCCGACGTGGCCATGTACCAGGCCAAGTCCTCGGGGAAGGCGAAGTGGGCGCTGTTCGATCCGGACATGCGCACGGCCGCGATCGAACAGGTCGAGCTCGAGAGCGATCTCCTCGTGGCGCTTGCGGCACGCCAGTTCGAGCTCGTCTACCAACCTGTCATCGACCTCCAGACGGACGAAACAGTGGGGTTCGAGGCCCTGCTTCGCTGGCACCATCCCACCCGCGGGACGATCGCGCCCGACCAGTTCATCCCCATCGCAGAAGCGACCGGAGCCATCATCGACATCGGCCGATGGGTTCTCGACGAAGCGTGCTCGACCGCAGCGTCCTGGCAACGCGACAACCCGAATCGCCCCATCTCGATCGCCGTCAACATCTCCGGTCGACAGATCGCGACGGACGCGCTCATCGACCACGTGAAGGGCGCGCTCCACGACTCCGGCCTGCAACCCGGGAGCCTGATCCTGGAGATCACCGAAACCTCGCTCATCCAAGACGCTCCGAGTGCCGCCGCGAGGCTGCGCCAGCTCCGCGAGCTCGACATCAGGCTGGCGGTCGACGACTTCGGGACCGGCTACTCCTCCCTGAGCTACCTCCAGCAGTTCCCGATCGACATCTTGAAGATCGACCGTTCCTTCATCAGCACCATCAACGGACACGACCGCATGCCCGACATCGTGCGCGGCCTGCTCGACCTTGCCAAGACCCTCCGCATGGAAACAGTTGCGGAGGGAGTCGAAGACGAGGAGCAACGCACCACCCTCCGACAACAGCGGTGCAACCTCGGCCAAGGATTCCTCTTCTCCCGACCGATCGGTCGGGAAGCCGCAGGTGCCCTCCTCCGCGAGCACCGGACTCTCGTCGCGGCGTCACTTCGGCCCGACGAGTGAGCACAAGACCATCGGAGACAACGCTTCGACGCGAGCGCCGTCGGGCGACCTGATCTGCTCAGCGCCGTCCGCGACCATCTGCTGATCGGCGCGCCACGCAAGCAAGGCGAACGACCCACGACTGACTCTGAGCCGAACCAAGTGCGACTGTCACGACGCTGAACGCTTCCCCACCAGTGTGGACGCTGTCACGAAATGTCCGCCCCAAGCGGACATTTCGTACCTGCGTGCGAGATCGAGAGCCTCAGTGTCGAAGGGGGGACTACCCCGGGGTGACTGTGGGCCTCAGCCCACACCAGCCCACGATTTCCCTTCGATTTCAGGCCGCAAGACTCCATGGGCCGTTTCCGGTTGACCATGATTCGCTCCTATCG
>JAOBWQ010000607.1 GCA_025463425.1 Ilumatobacteraceae bacterium
AATGCCGACTGGGTGATCGATCTCGGTCCCGGTGGCGGTTCGAACGGCGGCACGATCGTCGCCGTCGGAACTCCCGACACGCTGGCCCGCGCCATGGGAAGCCTGACTGCGCCATACCTCGCCGCGCGTGTTGATCGCTGATCATCGGCTTCGGGAAAGACACGGGGGCAACACGAGGTGTGAAGCTCGACTGAGTTCTGCCGTCGTCGTACAGTTCGCGGATGAACGCGCCGCTGCCACCACCGTCACCCGCTTCGAGTGGTCCGACTGGCATCGCTCCTCCTGCATGGCAGACGTCGGCGCTGAACCCCGGTCCGGCTCCCAGGTCGTCATCCCGCGGCAAGATCGTCGTCGCGATCGTCGTCGTCGCCGCGATCGTCGCGGTGATCGTCGTCGTCGCCTCTCGGGGTGGCGATTCCAAGGGCCCCATCGACGCCTCCGCGGCTCACGACGGGCTGCAGGCGATCTACGACGGCGTCGAGTTCGATGCAGGCGCTGCGACTGCCGATCTCGACAGGTGCCCGTTCGGACGTGTTGCATCGCTGAGCCAGCGGCTGCCGACGTCGGTGTCGGTGCCGGACGAGGTGATCACGGGTACCGACTCCGCGGTCGCGACGGCCGACCCGAGTACCGTCCAATGTGATCTCATTGCCGACCGACCAGGCGATCTCAAAATTGTTCACGGGCCGGGCGAAGTCACGTTCATCGCCGAGCTGGATCCGTCCCGCGACTACGTCGCAGAGGTGAGTGACAGCACCGTGAACGATGTCGACCTCAAGATCGATCGGCAGTCCAGCTACCGCGGCGGCCAGTTGTATGGCTATTGCGGTGACGATCCCGAAATCCTGTTCTACTGCGGTACGAGCTGGGTGGACACGAAGGATCGGATCGCGCTCACCGTAACGATGCGCGGCTCCGTGTCGTCGAAGACGACCTCGGACGCCCTCGAGGCGGTGCTCGACGACATGATCAGCTCGCTTGCGGCCAAGGGCTGACGCAGTGGATGGTCCGTACTCGCGGCTCTACACCCGACGGATGACGGTGTAGGCGACATCGTCGGGGGCGTTGACCGCGACGGTGGTGGCCACCTTGTTCGAGATCTCGCGGGCGGTTTCGCCGCGCACCGATCGGACCGTCTCGCTCAGCCGTCGAAGTCCGTCGTCGAAGTCTCGATTCTGCTCGACCAGCCCGTCGGTGTAGGCGACGAGGATCGAGCCAGGCGCGAAGGCGACTCGTGCCGTCTCGGGTTCACGGCCTCCGACGCCGAGCACTGGCCGTCGCCCGTCTTCCAAGAACCTCGCTTCGCCTGATTCGTCCACCAACAATGCAGGCGGGTGGCCTGCGGAGACGTAGTCGATGGTGTCGGTCTCGGTATCGATGACGTGAACGCTCAGCGTTGCCACGAAGTCTTTGGCACGGAGGTTGAGCTGTTGTTCGGCCCGATCGAAGAGGCGGCCGAGCTGGTCGGAGTGGATCGAGACGAGCGCGTTGATCGTGCCGCGGACTTGCGTCATCCGCGCCGCTGCTTCGATGCCATGGCCGCAGATGTCGCCGACCACCAGCGCAGTGCGCGTCGGTGAGATGTGGATGAAGTCGTACCAGTCTCCACCGAAGCCGAGGGCATCGTTCGCAGCGATGTACTCGGCGGCGATGTCGAGACCGTCGCGCAGTCCGGTGCTGGGCAGCAGCGCGTACTGCAGCGATCGAACGAACTGGGTGCGGGCGTCGCCGACTTGGCTTCGATCGAGTGCTTGCGCGCACATCTCCGACACCGTCGTCAGCACTGAGCGGATGATCGGGGTGAACTCGATCGGTCCGCTCCAGCCGACTCCGATCGCGCCCGCCACCGAGCGATCCGCGCGGAACAGCGGGATGGACACCGTGGACCCCAGACCTGCGGCGCGTGTGTCGTCGAGGATGTGCGGATAGTGGTTCCGAATCGTGTCCAGGTCGGGCACGAGGATCGTCGCGGCACGGGTCACTGCGTTGGCGAGCGGAACGTCGTCGGACAGCACGATCCGCGAGTATCGCTCTGCGATCTCGGCGGGCAGAGGCGGCGAGTGCACGATGTCGAGATGGCGACGGTCAGCGTCGACCACAGCGAGGTTCGCGAACACGGCGCCGAGCACCGTCCGTCCAGTTGTGGTGATCACCCGCGCCACCTCGTTGACGGTGCTGACGGCACTCAGCTCTTGAGCGAGTTGAGCGAGCATCGTCGCCCGGCTCACCAGCAAGTCACGACGCTCGAGCTCCTGTGCCAGCTCCAGAGCGGATTCCTCGGCGACAGCCAAGGCAGCGCGGAGTTGCAGGTGGCTGGTGGCAGCGCTGGCGAGTGCATGGAGCAACGTGATGTCCTCGGCTGACCACTCCCGCACGACTCGGTCGACCGCACAGAAGGTGCCCACCACGTGACCATCGGTCGACCGCAACGGGAACCCTGCCCATGCGACGACACCCATCGACTCGATCGACGGGTTCCGTTCGCTTCGTCGGTCCAGACGTGCATCGTCGATCACGACGGCGCCGTCCGCGCCGATCACGTACTGGCAGAACGAATCCCCCACGGGGTTCTCGCCGTAGAGGCCGGAGCTGGGGTCCGGCGCGACGCCGACGGCACTCACCCAGAATGACCGGTGCTCGTCGACCAGCGTCACGAACACCCACGGAACGCCGAGGACCGCCGCAGCAAGGCGCGCCAACTGATCGAAGGACTCGTCGGGCGTGGCGTCGAGCAGTCCGGTCGCCTCCACCGCCGACACACGCCGCATCTCGGTCACGCCGGCTTGAACGCGTGCTTGCCATGCTGCGTCGTTCCAGGGCTCAGCCGGCCCACCGATCCCGTTGCGCGGCATGGGCAGAGGGTAGAGCAGCGGTGCGGTCATGGCCATGCTCGCGCCGATGGCTCGTTCGGGGCCGTCCAGCTGATCTCTCCCTCTTGACAGAATACTTGGTGCAGAGTATTCTGGCCGATGTGGCCGTCAACCGATCCAACCCCTTGGCGCTCGCCGTGCTGGTCTGTCTCGAAGAACGTCCGATGCACCCGTACGAGATCTCACAGACGCTGAAGTCTCGCTCCAAGGACGACAGCGTGCGGCTGAACTTCGGATCGCTCTACGGCGTGGTCGCCTCACTGCTCAAGCGCGGGCTGGTCATCGATCGCGAGGTCACCCGCGAAGGGCGCCGGCCGGAACGCACGGTGTACGAGATCACGGCGGCGGGTCGCAGCGAGATGATCGACTGGCTGACCGACCTCGTCGCCAGCCCGGCCAAGGAGTACCTGCAGTTCGAGGCTGCGCTCACGTTCTTGCCGGCGCTGCACCCGGACGAGGCACTCGCCGCACTGCAACTGCGGGCGCAGCGACTCGATCTCCAACTCGCCCACGCGCATGCCACCCGAGAGACGATGACCGCTGCGGGTCTGCCGCGCATCTTCGGGATCGAGGGTGAATACGTCGAGGCATTGCTCGTCGCCGAGATCCAGTTCACCAAGGCGCTGGTCGCAGAGATCGAGTCGGGCGAACTTCCCGGCATGGACATCTGGCGCCAGTGGTCCGACTCCGGCGAGCTGCCGGAGCTCCCAATCGGGGAGAACGTGACATGAGCTGAGGCATCGATCCTGCGGTCCAGCGTGCGTCAACACGCCGGACCGCAGAACCTTCAACCGCGAACCGAAATCGAACCCGGACGAACCGGCCCCGACCCAGTGCAGTGTGCAACGACTGAGTGTAGGGCAGGTCCGTCGCTGACTGCCCGGAGGGCACCCATGTCACCACTCATCGAGGCCGTCGGCCTCACCAAATCATTCGGCGACACCGTCGCTCTCGACGGGCTGGATCTCGTCGCCGAGCGCGGCCGAGTCGTCGCGTTGCTCGGACCGAACGGAGCCGGCAAGACGACCTTCGTCCGTGCCGTCGCCACGCTCGTCCGACCCGACGGCGGGAGTCTGCGCGTCGACGGCATCGACGTCGCCCGCCGACCCGCCGATGTCCGCCGCCAGATCGGCCTCGCCGGCCAACATGCCGCGGTCGAGCCTGCTCTCACGGGCCGCGAGAACCTCGTCCTCGTCGGGCGTCTGTTCGGCCTCTCTCGTCGAGATGCACGTGCGCAGGCCGCTGCGGTGCTCGACTCACTCGGGTTGAACGAGGCCGCCGACCGCGGTGCAAAGACGTATTCGGGAGGGATGCGCCGGCGGCTCGACCTCGGCGCGAGCCTGGTCGGCCGACCCCGTCTGCTGCTGCTGGACGAGCCGACCACCGGGCTCGATCCGGCGAGCAGGATCGAGCTCTGGGACACCATCCGGCGGTTGGTGGCCGACGGCACCGACGTCGTGCTGACGACCCAGTACCTGGAAGAGGCCGACCAACTCGCCGATCGCATCGTGATCATCGATCGCGGACGCGTCGTTGCGGACGGGACGCCCGACGAGCTCAAGCAGCGCGCCGGACGAGACGTGATCGAGATCCACCCACACTCGGCGCGCGACTTGGCCAACGCCGGCGCTGCGCTCGAATCGTTCGCCGGCTCGGTGCCTCAGGTCGACGCCTCGAACCGGCGGATCACGCTCACCGTCGACAACGGTGGCCAGCACCTCGCCGATGCGATTCGCCTCCTCGACGCCGGCGGGATCGTGATCGACGACATCGCCCTCCGACGTCCAACCCTCGACGAGGTCTTCCTCGGTCTCGTCGGATCAACTCCCGCGCAACCCGCGCTCGTTGCCAACTCCTGAAAGCCGATCATGATCACAACTCCCTCATCCATCCACCTCACCGACGGGATCGACGACCGACCCCTGCGCGGCAGCTCGCTCGTGACGTCGACCGTGGCGATCGCCGGACGAACCGTGCGCAAGTTCGTGCGCACGCCTCAACTCATCGTCATCGGCATCGTCCAGAGCGCGATGTTCCTGCTCATCTTCCGATACGTGTTCGGCGGAGCCATCGGCACGCCAGGGGTGCGATACGTCGACTTCCTGGTGCCGGGCTTCATCGCAGCCAACGTCCTGTTCTGCGGCACCGGCACCTCGGTCGGGGTCGCCGAGGACATGGAGGCCGGTTTCACCGATCGCCTCCGCTCGCTGCCGATGCCGCGCACCAGCGTGATCGCGGGCCGTGCTCTCGCTGACACGGCGTTGCTCGCGCTGATCCTGGGTGTCACGGCGGGGGTCGGCTTCGGTGTCGGCTACCGGCTCCGGGGCAGCGTCCTCGAAGGTGTCGCTGCCTTCGGGCTGTGCATCGTGTTCGGTTTCGCCTTCGAGTGGTTCTTCATCCTGCTCGGCGTGCTCTCCGGCAACGCTCAAGCGGCACAGGGCATGGCGATGATCGTGTTCCCACTCACGTTCGTGTCCAGTGCCTACGTGCCGGTCGGATCGATGCCGGGATGGATGCAGCCGTTCGCCCGGAACCAGCCCGTCACGGCCATGGTCGATGCCATCCGCTCGCTCACCCTCGGCGATCACGCAAGGGCCGTGTTGGGACACGCCAGCGGCCACTACATCGGACGCGCGCTGCTGTGGTGCGTGGTCCTGGTGGTGGTCTTCGCACCGATCGCCGTCGGCCGATACCGGCGGACCTGAACCGGCTCAGGGTCGGAGGCGATCTCGAGGCCCGCAGGCTAATTAGTGTCAGGAATACGTCCGATGGCACGGTGCCGTCGAAGGAGAGCCGGCCATGCCCACCACGATCGACAGCACGTCCGAGACGGACCTCAGCGCGGGGGTTCGCACGTGGATCGAGCAGAACTGGGATCCTCAGCTCACCGTCGGTGCGTGGTGGCGGCGCCTCGCGGACGCAGGTCTGGCCTACCCGATGTGGCCGGCCGGCGTCGGCGGCCGCGGAGCTTCCGCCGCTGCCGCGCGCGCGATCACCGAGCAGCTCGCTGCTGCCGGGGTGATCGCGCCGCCGGTCGGGCACGTTGCCGCAACGCTGGCCGCACCGACGATCCTGGACCATGGCACCGCTGAGCAGATCGACCGGTTCCTCCCGCCGATCGCGCGGGGAGAGGCGGCCTGGTGCCAGCTGTTCAGCGAGCCAGGTTCGGGGTCGGATCTCGCCAGCGTGGGCACGCGCGCGGTGCGCGACGGCGACGAGTGGGTCGTCACCGGACAGAAGGTGTGGAACTCCGGCGCCGACTCGGCGCAGATGGGACTGCTCCTCGCCCGAACCGATCTCGACGCGCCGAAGCACCGCGGCATCACGTACTTCCTGCTCGACATGGAGCAGCCCGGTGTCGAGGTCCGCCCGCTCCGGCAGATGAACGGCCTGTCGTCGTTCTGCGAGGTCTTCATCTCCGAGGCGCGCGTCCGTGACGACTGCGTCCTCGGCGAGCTCAACGGCGGCTGGCGGGTGGCTCAGAGCACGCTCGCTCACGAACGTGCCTCCGTCTCGGGCCGCAGCGCGAGCGGTCTCGCCCAGGCGAGATCGGGCGTCACCTCAGGCGATCTGGTGCTCACTGCGGCCGATGTGATCGAGCGGAGCCGGCGGGCGCGCACGGGCGGCATCGGCGGCGCAGCGGTGCCGACCCAGTTGATGATCGATCTCGCCCGCGAGTTCGGTCTGGTGGGGGACGCCGTCATCCGTCAGGAGCTCGCCCGCTACTACATCCAGAACAAGGTCAACGGATGGACGATGCGACGCGTGGCCGCCGCACGGGGGCGGCTGACCGGTGCGGACGGCTCGATGTCGAAGCTGGCGACGTCGCGCATCTGCCAACGATCCCGCGACCTGGCGTTTTCAATCCTGGGAGCCTCGACGATGCTCGCCGGGCAGGATGCGCCGATGGGTGGCGACATCCAGCGGGTGGGCCTCGGCAGTCCCGGCATCCGGATCGGTGGGGGAACGGACGAGGTGCAGTTGAACGTGCTCGGCGAGCGAGGACTCGGGCTCCCGCGTGAGCCCGCCGACGACCGGGACACGCCGTACCGAGATCTTCGGGTCGGGACCCAGCGGTAGGTGCGGCCGTCGCCGCAACCGATCACGAGCGAGCGGGATGCGGGATCAAGCCGGTGCGACAGGCGGCTGGGACCGCCTCAGCGTCCTCGCCGCGATCTCCGAGCCGGCCTTCTCCTGGTTCGATGCTTCGAGCCCGAACAGGTAGCGGCGCCGTTCGATCTCGTGCTCGGCGTGGTTGAGGTTGTCCTTCATCAGCCCGAACAGCGACCCGGGCGTACGGAGCATCCGGGCCGCCGCAGCCATCGTGTGGTCGCGAAGCTCGGCTGCAGGAACGACCGTGTTGACCATCCCCCATTCGTGGGCCTGCCCGGCATCGATCTTGTCGTTGAGGAAGTACAGCTGCCGTGTGCGGGCAGTGCCGATGATCCCCGTCCAGAAGAACGAACCGCCGTAGTCGCCGGACAGTCCGTTGCTCGAGAAGTTCGCTGCGAACACGGCATCGTCGGACGCGAACCGAAGGTCGCATGCTGCGGCCAGGCTGCACCCGGCTCCGATCGCAGGACCTCCGACCATGGCGATCGTCGGCTTCGGCATCATGTGCAGCAGCACCGCGGCGTGGGTGTCGTGACGGCTCAGATCACCATCGAGGGCACCGCGAGGCACTCCCGCCGACGTCTCCCGGCCGGGGATCACGCCGCCGTCTTTGGTGTCCCCACCGGAGCAGAAGCCTCCGTGGGCACCGTCGCCTGCGGCACCCGTGAGGATCACCACCTTGACGTCGTCCCGGGCGGCGACGTCTCGAACCGCCACGTCGAGCGCTTCGATCAGCTCGCCGTTGAGGGCGTTTCGGCGGTGCGGTCGGTTGAGCGTGATCACGCAGATCCGATCGACGACATCGACGAGGATGACCGGAGACGGTGACGCAGGCTGGTCGTCCATCACGCTCCTCTGTTCTCCGAGCTCATCGATTGGCGTATTTGAGGGTACTGTATCGGCCGAGTCGTGACGGGTGCTGGCCGGACGACAGTCTGGACCGGGATGCCGTACCAAGCGATCGAATTCGACGTCGCCGATCACATCGCGACCATCACCCTGAACCGACCGGAGCGCCTGAACTCGTTCAACGAGGCGATGGCCACGGAGATCGCAGACGCTTGGACCGTCGTGCGCGACACGGATGAGATCCACGTCGCGGTGCTGCGCGCGAACGGCGAGCGCGCCTTCTGCACCGGGCTCGACATCAAGGAGGGCAGCTGGTGGGGCCACGTCGGCATCTGGAACCAGACCGACCCGGGCGCCTGCCTCGGCCCGAAGCACCATCACGTCTGGAAGCCGGTCGTCGCGGCGATTCACGGGATGTGCGCCGGCGGCGCGCAGTACTTCGTCAACGAGGCCGACATCGTGATCTGCAGTGACGACGCGACGTTCTTCGATCCGCACGCAAATGGCGGCATCGTGTCGTCGCTCGAGCCGATCGGCATGCTCCAGCGCGGCATCCCGCTGGGCGAGGTGCTTCGCTGGGCGCTGATGGGCAACGAGGAGCGGATCACCGCGCCGACCGCACTGCGGATCGGCCTGGTGTCCGAAGTCGTCCCGCGGGCGGAGTTGCGCGCTCGGGCCGACGCGATCGCGACCAGCATCGCAGCGCGCAATCCCGTCGCCATCCAGGGCACGATCCGCGCGATCTGGGAGTCGACGGAGATGCCTCCGGCGATCGCCAAGCAGAACGGCCTCGCCTACACCCACATCGGCAACCGCCCCGCTGCAGAACGGGGCGCCGCGCCGCGCAGCAATGGTCAGCCGACGCTCCGCTGATCTGGGCGACGATCGACGGGCCTCGTCAGCGTCGCGTGGAGAGCGCCCGCCACGCTTCGAGGTCGCGATCGTCGGCCGCGCGACCGACGTGGGTGACGACGTCGACGTCGGGTGATTCGGCGCGCAGTGCGGCCACGGTGCACTGCTCGCGCGGACGGTGGGCGAACGGGTCGAAGTTGTAGTGACGCATCGCGTTCTCGTGGGTGATCTTGGCGACCGCATCGTCGGGAACGCCCGCCAGCGTGAGGAGGAGCTCCTCGGGAGCGTTCGGCCAGGTGCCATCGGAGTGCGGGAAGTCGGATTCCCAGCAGACGTTGTCGATGTTGAACTCGTCGAGCAGCTTCGGCCCGATCGTCTCCTTGATGAAGCAGACGAGGATGTGGTCGCGGAAGATCTGGGTCGGTCCGCCGGTGACGGTGAAGTCGTGCTGGGTCCAACCGTGGTGGCGTTCGCGGACGTGCTCGCATCGCCACAGGAAGTAGGGGATCCAGCCGATGTCGCCCTCGGTGAGCGAGAACTTGAGGGTTGGGAAGCGAGTCCAGAACGTCGCCCAGAGGAGATCGACGAGGGTGTAGATGGACGCGGCTGACGAGAGTGAGATGTTCACGCCGGCTGGTGCGTCGGTGGAGCTCATCGCGGCTCGCGAGGACGAGCCGAGATGGCAGCAGAGGACGGTCTCTGCCTCGCAGCAGGCAGCGAACAGCGGGTCCCAGTATCCGGAGTGGATCGATGGCATGTCGAGGGCTTGCGGGTTCTCCGAGAACGTGACGGCGTGGCAGCCCTTCGCCGCCAGGCGGTGGACCTCGGCAGCGGCGAGCTCGACGTCGAACAGGGGGAGCAGCCCGCACGGGATGAACCGGCCGGGATGGGCACCGCACCACTCGTCGACGTGCCAGTCGTTGTAGGCGCGGATCATGATCTCGTTGACCGCGCGATCGGGACCGAGGTTGAGGACCTGCCCGGAGAAGCCGGTGAAGTTCGGGAAGTTCAACCCGGCCAACTGGCCTCCGGCGTTCATGTCGCGGACGCGCTCGTCGACGTCGTAGCAGCCGGGCCGCATCTGGTCGTACCGGCTGGCGTCGATGTTGAACATCTCTGGAGGCTTGCCCGCGACGGCATTGAGCCCGAGGTTGCGGCCGCGGATGTCGCCGTACCACCATTGCTCGAGCCCGCGATCATCGGTGACGACGCGCGGCGCGAGGCTGCGGTACTTCGCTGGGACATGGGCATCGAACATCGTCGCCGGCTCCGCGATGTGATCGTCGACGCTGATCAGGATGAGGTCATCGGCACGCGTCATCGAGTCGGACGGTACCACTCGACATCCGTGGTGATGACGCCATGATGGCGTGATGAGACGCAGAGGGAGCGCATGATGCGATCAACTGAACCGACCGTGTGGGATCTCGTCGTCGCCGCTTCGGCAGAACATCCGGACCGTGTCGTCCTGGCCGACAACCACGGGCGGACGCTGACGACGACGGGTCTGCGCGACGCGGCCGAGCGCGTCGCCGCAGGCTTGAAGATCACGGCGGACGACGTCGTGTCCTGGCAGCTCCCGACCGTGCTCGAAGCGGCCGTCCTGCTCGTCGCGGTCGCCAGGGTCGGGGCGCGGCAGAACCCGATCATCCCGATCCTGCGTGAGCGCGAGGTCGCCCACATCGTCGACACCGTGCGCTGCACTGTCTTCGTCACGCCGCGAACGTGGCGAGGGTTCGACCACGTCTCGTTGGCGGAGGCCGTTGCCGGGAGTCTTGGCTCTCGGATCATCGTGGCCGACCTGCACGGTGCCGTCGAACCCGACGAGGCGCTTCGGCTGCCGTCCGGTGACCCGGCGACGTTGCCTCCACCACCGGTCGACGCGACGGGAGATCGCTGGCTCTACTTCTCCTCCGGCACCACCGCTGCGCCGAAGGGGATCCGGCACACAGACGCATCGGTCATCGCCTCGTCGTACGGGATGACCGACCAGTTCGGCATCGACGAGACCGACGTGTATCCGATCGCGTGGCCGATCACCCACATCGGAGGCGTGACGATGCTGACGGCCGTGCTGCGCAACGGTGGGCGGCTGGTGCTGTTCGACTCCTTCGACCCAGGCACGACCGGCGACCGGATGGCCGAGGTCGGCCCCACGCTGCTGGGCACGGGCGTCCCGTTCTTCCGCGCCTACCTCGACGCCCAGCGCCGTCACGGCGCCGCGCCGCTCTATCCCGCGTTGCGTGCGTTCCTCGCCGGGGGCGCACCGACGCCACCGGCGATCGTTCGCGAACTGGTCGACGTGTTCGGAATGCGGGTCGTGCTCACCTCATGGGGGCTCACCGAGTTCCCGATCGCGACGTGCGCGGCCCCGTCGGATCCGTCGGACACGCTGGAGACGACTGCGGGACGGCCCGCACGGGGCGTTTCGGTGCGGGTCGTGGACGGCGAGCTTCGCCTCAAGGGTCCGCAGTGCTTCGCCGGTTACATCGACGCCGGCCTCGATGCCGATGCGTTCGACGAGGACGGTTGGTTCCGGACCGGAGACCTCGGGACGATCGACGCGGACGGCTACGTGACCATCACCGGCCGGCTCAAGGACGTCATCATCCGCAACGGCGAGAACGTCTCCGCGCTCGAGGTGGAGGACGTGCTGCTCGGCCATCCCGACATCGACGACGTCGCAGTGATCGGCCTTCCCGACCCTCGAACCGGCGAACGTGTCTGTGCTGTCGTCGTGACCGCAGGCGGCCGGGCCGTGACGGTCGCTTCGATTCGGGAGCATTGCCTCGCCATGGGCCTCGCGGTGCACAAGGTGCCCGAACGGGTCGAGCACGTCGAGGCTGTCGTGCGCAACCAGATGGGCAAGATCGTCAAGTCGGACCTCCGTGAGGCGATCATCGGCCGCGTCGCCGACGGGGCGCAGTGACCACGCCGCACGCTCGGTAGGTCCCGTTCGCCACGACCGTGGACGACGGTCGAGCCTGAGGTAGAATTCAATTCTGGTTCGGGTACTCCGGCGCGATGGCCGAAAGGGGCTGCGACATGACATCACAGGTCGACTTCGAATACTTCGATTGTGACAACCACTTCTACGAGGCGCTGGACGCGTTCACTCGCCACCTCGATCCGAAGATCGGCAAGCGCGCGATGACCTGGGCCGAGGTCGGCGGCAAGCAGCGCCTGCTCGTCGGCGAGAAGATCAACAAGTTCATCCCCAACCCCACGTTCGACCCGGTGTCCAAGCCGGGCGCGCTCGACGAGTACTTCCGCGGCCGCAACCCGAAGGGAGAGGGCACCCGTGAGCTCTTCGGAGAGCTCGACCGGATGGCGGATCACCCGGAGTACCGCGACCGCGACGCGCGCCTGAAGCTCATGGACGAGCAGGGGATGGCTGCGGCCATCTTCCTGCCGACCCTGGGCGTCGGCATGGAACACGCGCTCAAGCACGATCTGCCAGCGATGAAGGCAGCGTTCACCGCGTTCAACCGCTGGATGAGCGAGGACTGGGGCTTCGCCTACCAGGAACGCATCTTCGCTGCTCCGTACATGTCGCTGCTCGACGTCGATCACGCGGTCGCCGAGCTGGAGTACGCGCTCGACAACGACGCACGGTTCATCCTCGTGATGCCCGGGCCACTCGTCACCTCACGCGGCGGTGCCTCGCCGGCGTCTCCGGATCTCGATCCGTTCTGGTCGCGGGTCAACGAGGCCGGAGTGACGGTCGTGGTCCACGGCGGCGACAGCGCCTACAGCGTGTACAAGAAGGACTGGGGCGAGACCGGGCTCACCGAGGCGTTCCGTCAGAACCCGTTCGGCGCGCTGTTGTCGGCCAACGTCACCCAGGACACGTTCGCCAACTTCCTCGCCCATGGGCACTTCCATCGCTACCCGAACCTCCGCATGGCTGCCGTCGAGACGGGCTCGGACTGGGTCTTCCACCTCCACGAGAAGCTGAAGAAGTCGTTCGGTCAGACCCCGCAGGCATACCCCGAAGATCCGCGTGAGACGTTCAAGCGCCACGTCTGGGTGTCGCCGTACTACGAGGACGAGCTCGGCGCGCTGCGCGATCTCCTCGGCGCGGATCGCGTGCTGATGGGCTCGGACTACCCGCATGCCGAAGGTCTCGCCGACCCGTCGTCGTACATCAAGGACCTGCGCAACTTCAACTACAGCGAAGAGGACAGCGTCAAGGTGATGCGTGACAACGGCTTCGCGCTGTCGAAGCGTCAGGCGCCCTGACGGCCGTCGTGTTGCGAGCCGCTCAGGGCTTGAAGCGCTCGGCGGTGGTGAAGTAGCGGGAGTCGCCGACCTGGCCCTTGCGCCCGTTGGTCGACCAACCCAGCGACAACATCTTGAGCTTCACCGCGACGGCAACCGCGAGGCGGAACTCCTTGCCACTGGTCGGTGACTTCAGCGCGGCGATCAACACCGAGTCGGCTTCGATGACGCCGACCACCCAGGCGAGCGCCGGGAGATCGCGGGCCTCCGCACGGACCATCCGGTCCTCGTTGATCGGATCGTTGAGGATCTGCAGCAGTCGAGCGCTGATCGACGGATGAGCCGTCAACAGCGCGAGGTGCGGTTCGCCGAATCGGCTGGCCTTGAAGTCAGCGAGCGTCAACGGCATGGGTCGAGTGTGCCAGCAGATTCCGCGAGTCCTCAACGGCGGGCGAGGAGGCTTCGCCAGCCGAGTCGGCTGTTGTGGAGCAGCTCGACGGTGTTCAGTCCGATCAGGACTGCGGAGAGGATGCCCAAGGCAGCGACGGCAGGCACGTGGCCGGCCGGAACCATCGCGACGAGAACGACGCCGGCGGCGGTGAGCCGAGTCGTGGAGACGAGACGGAACATCATCCAGCGGGTGTAGCCGAACGTCGCCAGGTACAGCGCTGAGCCGCCGAAGAGAAGGCCCAGCGATCCACCGGACAGCACGCGGCCGGGATCGGCCACGGCTTCGCGCAGGCCGACCGACGCCGCGATGATCGCGGCGATGAACGACAGATGCCCGTACGACAGGACCAGCCGGGTGATGTTCGTCTGCACCGCGGCGGTGGCCAGCGCGTGGCGGACGGCATCGGCGGCGAAGTGGAAGTAGACCCACCAGAGTCCGCAGCTGACCACGAACGCGACGGCCACGGTACCGCCGATCCCGAACGTGATCGGTCCGTGCTCTTGCGCGGTGCCGCCGATCGCCACGACCGACTCACCGATCGCGATGAGCACGAAGAGACCGAACCGTTCGGCAAGGTGCGCGGCCTCGAAGTGCATCGCAGCCAACCGCGACCGGAGGATCGACGGAGCCGCGAGATCGATGACGGCTGCGAGACCCCAGATCGCCAACCTCACGTCGCCGTGCGCGACTGCGCCGATCACGAGCAACGGTCCGGTGATCGCCATGCTGACCGTCACGGGGTTGAGCCGCCGCCGCGCCGGGCCGAGCATGACGATGCCGAGCAGCAGGCGAGACGCCCAGTACGTCAGTGCCAGCACCATCGCTCGAGAGCCGTACGCGTCGGGCACGGCGAGGGCCATGAACATCCCGCCGAGGGCGATGGCGAACACCGTGATCCGCAGCAGTGGCGCCGACAGATCGCGCACGTCCCCCTGCACGGTGACGCCCACCCACACCCAGTAGATGGGTACGAACACCACGAGTGCGCGCAGCACCCCGGCCCAGCTGTGGTCGTGCTCCAACAGCGACGAGACCTCGGTGACGGCGAAGACGAAGACGAGATCGAAGAACAGCTCGCTCCACGAGGTGCGCTTCTCTTCAACGGCGGCGACTGCCATCTCCGGCTCGGACATCTCCCCAGATTGCCAGCTGAGTCGGCCGAACCTCGCCAGTCGGGATCAGCGGCGGTCGGTGATGCGGAAGTAGGTCCGGGTGAACGTGCGCAGCATGGTGTCGGTCACGTCGGCGATCTTCTCGAGACCGATGACCCGCTCGCCGATCGAAGGACGGTGCCGGCGGAGGTAGTCGCGCAGCTGGAACCGCTGCCAGCCTTCACTTGCCAGGACGATCTCGGTGCCTTCCTCGACCACGTCGGCGATCTCGTCGAACAGGTACATCTCGGCCAGCTCGTTCGCATCCCACCCATCGACGACAGCCTTGCTCTCGACGCGGATCGCGCGGGTCGCGCCGTCGCGCACTTCCACGATGCGCGCGCATTCGCCGTCCAACCAGACGAGGAACCGTGTCCCAACCATGTGCTGTTCTCCCATTCGAGCCCATCCCTCGACGCCGGTGGGGCGCGCATGAGCATCGGCCGCAGGTGGTCGAGTTCAACGACGACGCGCCGTCGTCACGGCGCACGGGTCGGGTGGATTACCGTGCGTGTCCATGGGGATGGTCGATCAGGACGAACGTGACACGGAGGCGGGGCCACCGGTCGATGCGTGCCAGGCGTGCGGCTCACCGCAGGCGAAGGCCTGGAGCACCGGCGGCGCATACGTACGGCTGTGTCCGGTGTGCGCGGCGCTGCACGACATCGGCTGCCCGTAGCGCCGACGCAGCCGGCGGAGGGTCGGTAGCGTCCAGCGGATGGAGTCCGCCGCCGCCGACCGTCCCGTCCTGCAACTGCGTCTCGTCGTCGAGGCCGAGGACTTCGACCGAGCGGTCACGTTCTACCGCGACGTGCTCGGCCTCCCGGAGCAGGCGGCGTTCGAGGGCGAGGGCGATGCTCGAGTCGTGATCCTCGACGCCGGCCGAGCCACGCTCGAGCTGGCCAACCCGGCGCAGAAGCGGATGATCGACGACATCGAGGTCGGCCGACCCGTCAGCCCGAAGATCCGTGTGGCGTTCGAGGTGGTGGACGCCGCTGGCAAAACTGCCGAACTGGTGGAGGGTGGAGCGACGCTGATCGCTGCGCCGACGGAGACCCCGTGGCGGTCGTTGAACTCTCGCC
>JAOBWQ010000618.1 GCA_025463425.1 Ilumatobacteraceae bacterium
ACAAGCGGCTGTGGCCCGACGACGTCGAGGGCTCGCGAGCGCACGTCCGTGGCCTGGCAACCGCAGCGATCCTCACCGAACTCGAGCGCGACTCGGTCCTGGCCGCGCGGGACCGGGTCGCGGCCGAGATGGGCTCGGGGACCTTCGTGTTCGTCCCCAGTGACGAGGACATCCACACTGCGATCGAGCGGCGGGTCACCGAGCTCGCCGGTGCTGCGGGCGGCAAGCTGCACACGGGTCGGAGCCGCAACGACCAGTCGGCGACGGGCGTGCGCCTCTGGTTGAAGCGCGAGCTGCGCGTGATCGCCGGTCGCATCACTGCGCTGCAGCAGGTGTTGCTCGATCGTGCCGTCGAGGCCGGCGACACCTACCTGCCCGGCTACACGCACCTCCAGCGCGCCCAGCCGGTGCTCTTGGCCCATCACCTGCTGGCCCACGGCTGGGCGCTGGGCCGCGACGTGGACCGCATCCGCGACACGCTCGCTCGCGTGGACGTGTCGGTGCTCGGAGCCGGTGCGCTTGCCGGTTCGTCGTTGCCGCTCGACCCGCAGGTGACGGCGGCCGACTTGGGCTTCGCCTCGGTGTTCGAGAACTCGCTCGACGCCGTCGGCTCTCGCGATCACATCGCCGAGGCGTTGTTCGACCTGACGATGGTCGCGATCGACCTCTCCCGGATCGGTGAGGAGTGGGTGCTCTGGACCACCGAGGAGTTCGGCTTCGCCCGCCTCGACGACGGCTACGCGACCGGCTCGTCGATGTTGCCGCAGAAGAAGAACCCGGACATCGCCGAACTGGCTCGCGGCAAGGCGGGCCGGATCATCGGCGACCTCACCGGGTTCCTCGCCACCATGAAGGGCCTCCCGCTCAGCTACAACCGTGACTACCAGGAGGACAAGGAGCCCTTGTTCGATGCGATGGACCAGGTCCGCCTCGGCCTCGGTGCGCTGACGGGCATGATCGCCACCGCGACGTTCGACACCGCACGGATGCAGTCGGCGGCCGACGGCGAGACCGGCTCGGCGACGGACATCGCCGAGTGGCTGGTGATCCGCGGGGTGCCGTTCCGCGAGGCACACGCGATCGTCGGGGCGCTCGTGCGCACGACCCTGGCCGGTGGAGGGTCGCTGCGCGACCTCGTCACCGCTCACCCACAGCTGGGCCCCGACGCGGCGACGCTCGTCGCGCCCGGCGTCTCCGTGACCCGCAGGACCACGCGCGGAGGAGCCGGCCCTGCGGCCGTCGCCGATCAGCTCGTGAGGTTCCGCGCTGCGCTGGCGAGTTGGTCGGACTGGGTCGCCGGCCGGTGACGATCCGATGATGTCGACGCCCTACCTCCACGCGATCCGCGTCCGCTACGGCGAGTGCGACATGCAGAAGGTCGTCTTCAACGCGAACTACCTCGCTTACTGCGACGATGCGATCGACTCGTGGTTCCGCGCGGTCCTCACTCCGGACGGCAGCGGCTTCGAATCGTTGGGGTTCGACTTCATGCTCAAGACCGCCAAGGTCACATGGCATGCGCCGTTGGTGATGGGAGAGACTGCCGACCTGGCGTGCAGCGTCGGCCGATGGGGCAACGCCAGCTTTGACGTCGCGATCGTCGGCACGTCGGCCGGTGATCCGCGGTTCGACGCGACCATCACCTACGTCAGCGTGGTTCCCGGGAAGAACCAACCGACGCGGATCCCCGAGATCGTGCGCGAACGCCTCGGTTGATGCGCCGGTTGCGTCGATCGTTCCTGACGCGTGATTCGCACGTGGTCGCACCCGAGCTCCTGAACAAGCTGCTCGTCGCCGGACCGTGCGTGGGCCGGATCGTCGAGGTCGAGGCGTACGACTCGACCGACCCGGCCAGTCACACCTTCCGGGGCGTGACCAAGCGGAACGCGATCATGTTCGGGCGCGCGGGTCACCTCTACGTGTACTTCACCTACGGGATGCACCACTGTGCGAACGTCGTCACCGGCCGCGTGGGCGACGGCCAAGCGGTCCTGCTGCGCGCGGTCACACCGATGTCGGGGCTGGACGTGATGGCGGCGCGTCGCGGCCGCACCCTGCACCTGGCCGACGGTCCGGGCAAGCTGTGCCAGGCGTTCGGGCTGGACCTCAGCGCGAACGGAACGGACCTCTGCGTCGGCGGCGCGATCGGGTTGTACGACGACGGCGTCCCGCCGCCGGAGCTTCCGCTGATCACGCCGCGGATCGGGATCAGCGTCGGTGTCGACACGCCGTGGCGGTGGGTGGCATCGTCCGGCACGTGACGCCGCGTTGGCACGTCACTCCGGCCGACCTGTCGCCGTCGTTCACTCCGCCGGCGCCAGCCAATGGATGTCCGCGCCGTGGTAGCCGACGTCCGCGAGATGGCGGGTGTCGCCGCCCGGCCACGTCGTGACACGCAGGTCGGCGTGGTCCGTGGTCGCCGGCTCCATCCGCAACCAGCACAGCGGGGCCGATCGAGTTGCCTGCTCACCGGCGAGGTTCAGCGTGCTGCGGAGCGCATCGCGCGTGGCCGTCGGGAGGTACTGCCAGACGATCGAGTGGAAGACGACCGTCACTGCATCGGGAGCGAGGCCCGCCGTGAGCTGTTCGGCGAGCCAGTCGCCGGCGTCGGCGCGATCGATCTGGAGTGGCGCTGCCCGGGCGATCTCGATCGCCGTCTGCAGACGGCGCACCCGG
>JAOBWQ010000625.1 GCA_025463425.1 Ilumatobacteraceae bacterium
GCAGCGATCGCCGAGCTCGATGGCGTCACGGGTGTGTGGACGATGGAGTCACGCAACCGCCCCGGTCTGTTCCTCGACATGATCTTCGTCGAGGACGACCCGGCCGGTCGGGCGGTGGCGATCCGCACCGCCGTTCCACACACCACCGACGTGCTGCTCGATGCGCCATACCTGTTGATCGATCCGATGCGCTACCCGTGGGCCGACTCGATCCGCAACTCCGACCTGCCGGCGACGATCACGTAGAGGCCCCAGCGACGGCATCCACGATGAGCATCGGTCCCTCGGAACATGAGCATCCAGTGCTCTGTCGAGGCGCCGCAGATCGCGGTCTGCTGGCGGTATGTCAACAGCGCTCGAAGCCCATCCATCGCATCTCGCCCAGCGTCGTGCCGGCTCCGTCACGCGCGAGGTGGTGTCTTTCCTCGCGATCAGCTTTGCGATCGCGGTGGCGATCGCCGTCGCGTTGCCCGGCACGAAGGCCGACCCCGGCCCTGCGCCGCTGCTCACCCTGCTGACTCCGGCGCTCGCCGTCGGTGTGGTCCGCCGCTTGGGACGACGGCAGCGGGCAGCGGAGCTCCCGCTCGGCCTGCGCCGGCTCGGGCTCACGGGATGGCTCGCTGCCATCGTCCTCCCCGTGCTCGCTGTCGGCGGCTCGTTCGTGGTTGCGGATCTGCTCGGCGTCGTGGGCATCCGCGACCTGTCCGGGTTCGTCGCCGACGCACCGATCAACCTCGCAGTCTTCACCGTCCTCGTCCTCGGCGAGGAGATCGGTTGGCGCGGGTTCCTGCTGCAGCGCCTGCGCTCGGTGCTGCCGGTGCGCTCGGCGGCCATGGCCACCGGTGTCGTGCAGGGACTGTTCCACCTCCCGCTGATCCTGCTGACGTCGTCCTACGACTCCGCCGGCAACCGGGTGTTCGTGGCGGTCGGCGCTGCGTCGGTGATCTCGCTGGCGGGCGCGCTGTTCGGCTGGTTGCGGATCCGCACGGGCAGCCTGTGGCCGGTTGCGATCGCCCATGCCGCGGCCAACGTGTGCATCATCGAGACGCCGTACCTGGTGACGGCTGATCCGGATCGAGCCGCCTACCTCACCGGCGAAGCCGGCGTGTTCACCCTCGTCCTCGTGGCAGTGTGCGCGGCCGCTCTGCTCACCAGGGCGAACTGGGCGCCGCGCCTGCCACCGAGCACGAAGGCGTCCTCGCTCGATCAGGCGTGGTCAGCACACCACCGAGGATCGAGATGACGTCGTCGCAATCGAGGCTCGGCCGGAACAAAGGGCCGAACCGGACCCCTCTGGGGTCCGAGGGGTGCAAAGAACGGGGGGTGGCTGATGTCAGTCGGGGATCGTCATCTCACCGGGGAACGGGGACAGGGCGAGGTCGTGCGTGCGTTGGTCGTCACCGTCGTCGATCTCGCCCGGCAGGGTGCAGACCACGATGCACACCGTTGCGAGGGCGAGCCCGGCGCTGACGACGAACGCAGCGCGGATGGCGTGCGCTTCCCGGGCGGCGGACCGCAGCGCGTCTCCGGCGGCCACGGCGCCGCCCGACGCGGCGATGCTGGCGAGCACCGCGAGTCCGACCGCTCCGCCCAGCTGTTGTGACATGCCATAGACGCCGGCGACGATCCCTTGGTCGTCCTGGGCCACGCCGGCGGTGACGGTGGTGATCAGCACCACGAGGGTGATGCCCAGCCCGAGCCCGCCGCCGAACGTGCCCGGGATGACCGAGGTCAGGAGTGATGCGTGATCAGGTGAGCGGGCCAGCCAGATGCACGACAGGCCGATGAGGGCGAAGCCGACGACGGCCTGGCGGCGCAGGCCGAGCCGGTCGACGAGCCACGCGCTGATGTTGACCCCGATCCCGAAGCCGGCCGGCAGGCCGAGCACGGCGCCGCCCGCTTCGCCGGCGCTGTAGTGCAGCACGTCCTGGAGGAACAGTGACGTGAGGTAGACGATCGCATTGCTGAGCACGGCGATCATCACGAGCGGGAACAGCGCCACCGAGCCGCGACGGCGCAGCACTCGGAAGGGGAGCAGGGGTTGATCCGCCCGCTGCTCGATCCGGAGGAAGGCCACCACGAGGAGCGATCCGGCGGTGATCGAGCCCCAGCAGACCACGGAACGCCAACCGTGCGACTCCGCCTGGCTGACGCCGAAGATCATCAGTCCGCTGCCGAGCGTGATCGTCACCGCTCCGGGCAGGTCGAGATGCGGACGATCCACCGACCGGACGCTGTGCGGGAGCCAGCGCAGCGCGCACAGGACCGCGACGATCCCGACGGGGCCGTTGATGAGGAAGATGGAACGCCAACCGAAACCGGAGGTGAGCAGCCCGCCCATCAGGAACCCGACCGCGCCCCCGAGCGAACCCGTGGCGGCCCACAGCCCGTACGCCTTCCGGCGCGCCGGACCTTCGGCGAACGTCGACGCGAGGATCGACAACGTGCACGGTGAGATGACCGCTGCACAGAGGCCCTGAGCAGCCCGCGCGGCGATGAGCTGCACGGGCGACTGCGACGCCGCGGCGACCAGCGACGCGATGGTGAACCCGGCGATGCCGGCCGCGAACAGCACCCGCCGGTCGAACAGGTCGGCGACCCGGCCGCCGAGCAGCAAGAACCCGCCGTAGGTGAGGGCGTACGCTGTGATGGTCCACTGCAGGCTGCCCTGGTCGAAGCCCAGGGCATGCGCGATCGACGGATTGGCGACGGCGACGATGGTGACGTCGATCGCGAGCAGCAACTGCGACAAGCACAGCACGGTGAGCACCACCGTGGGTCGTGACGGCTGAGCGTGCTGCGTTGTCGCTGCTGCTTCGTGCACTCAGCCGCCGAGTGCGTCGGCGGCCAGTTCCGACCGGAACGCCTGGTTGTCGCGGCGACGGAAATGGGGCGACACGTAACGCGCGAACAGCTCGAGCGAGCGGTTCCAGCGATCGGTGGTGACCCACTCGCGCGAGTTGAACAACAGCGAGCCGAACCCGCCGACGGCTTCGTCGAGCTCTTTGATCTGCGCGGTGCACTCCTGCGGCGAGCCGATGATCCACGGGATGTTCTCGACCATCCAATCGAACGTGACGTCCGCGTCGGGCATGGCGACGTCGCGCTTCATCAGTGGCGCGAGCCCGATCTTGAAGAGGT
>JAOBWQ010000641.1 GCA_025463425.1 Ilumatobacteraceae bacterium
CGCATGCTGGTGGTGCTCATGCTGATGCCTCTTTCACGGCCACGATGAGGGCCTTCGTCACTTCAGAGATCATGTCGCCGCGCGGTACTTCGCGCTGGCGGTTCACATCGACCGCGCCGCGCATCGGGCGAACGACGATGGTGCCGGCTTCGAGCTCATTCGAGCCGATGATCAGGGCGACCGACGCGCCACTGCGGTCGGCGGCCTTCATCTGGCTCTTCATGCTGCGGTTCTCGAACGCGCGGTCGACGGAGAACCCGGCGTTGCGCAGCTCGGCAGTGATCCGCAACGCCTGGCGGCCGCCCGTGGAGTCCACCACGAACACGTCGACCGACGGATCGGGAGCGGCGAACACCCCCTCGTCGTCGCACGCCAGCAGGGTGCGGTCGAGACCGAGCGCGAACCCGATGCCGTGGGTGTCCGGCCCGCCGAGGGACGCCACGAGCCCGTCGTAGCGACCACCGCCGCCGAGCGCGTTCTGCGCCGAGTCGAGGGTCTGGCCGATGTACTCGAACGTGGTGTGGCGGTAGTAGTCGAGGCCGCGGACGAGCTTGGTGTCGATCGTGTAGGGGATGTTCAGATCGGTGAGACCCTGCTGCACGGCGGCGAAGTGCGCAGCGGCGCCCTCGCTGTAGAAATCGGCGATGCGTGGCGCGCCGGAGACGATGCCGGCGTCGCCCTCGCGCTTGGAGTCCAGCACTCGCAACGGGTTCTTCTCGAGGGTGATCCGGCTCTCCGGCGTCAGCGAAGCGATGTTGTCGCGGAAGTAGGTCTCCAGCGCGGCCACGTAGCGGGCACGATCTTCCGGCTCGCCGAGCGAGTTGAGCAGCAGCTCCACCCGTTGCAGGCCGAGCTTCTCGTAGAACTCCCAGCCGAGCGAGATGACCTCGACGTCGAGGTACGGATCGTCGGCGCCGAGCACCTCGATGCCGACCTGGTCGAACTGGCGGTAGCGCCCACGTTGGGGCTTCTCGTAGCGGAAGTTCGGCCCGGCATAGAACACCTTCCACGGAGTCGGCGGGCGGTGTTGGGCGAACGCCCGGCACACGCTGGCCGTCTGCTCGGGGCGCAGTGCGACGTGGCGGTCACCCTTGTCGGTGAAGTCGTACATCTCCTTGGTGACCACATCCGTCGCGTCGCCGATCCGCTGGAACACGCCGAGGTCTTCCATCAGGGGCGGCATGATCTCGCCGTAGCCGGCCGATTCGACCACGCCCGCGAACACCGACTGGAACTGCCGCCAACGTGCAGAATCCGGCGGCAGGATGTCGCGCATCCCCGGGCTGGTCTGGAACTCTGGCATGGTCAATCAGGCTAGAGCGTGAGCGCTGTGAACCCTCGGAGGGTTTCCGGCCCGGCGTTCGCGCCGGTGACCCTCCGACGGCTCGGTACATTCGATCCGTGGCGCCCACCGAGTTCAGGTTCACCGCAGAGCTCTGGGAACATCCGGGCTCCGGCTCATGGCATTTCGTGAGCCTGCCCGAGGATGTGGCCGACGACATCGAGGACCTGTTCGGCCGCCATGCCGGTGGTTTCGGCTCGGTCCGAGTCGAGGTCACCATCGGCGGTTCCTGCTGGCGCACATCGGTGTTCCCCGACACGAAGCGAGCGACCTACGTGCTGCCCGTGAAGAAGCCGGTCCGCTCGGCCGAAGACCTCCGCGCCGGCTCGCTCGCCGAGATCCACCTCGTCGTCATCCACTGACGTGCTTCACGGAGCCTCGAGTCGACGACGCGCCCGGCCAAGTTCAGCTGAAGGCCGCGTTGACGTCGACGATCACGTCGGCGGCGGTCTGGGTGTAGATGCAGATCGTGCCGTTCGGTCCGATCTTGGCGAGCACCGCGTTGGGGATGGTCTGGCCGGCGCTGAAGTTGACATTTGAGGCGGTCGGGCGGGTGGTGCCGCACGGGTAGATCGTCAGGAAGCCTGGGCCGGCGGAACCCGTCACGGTCACGTTGAGGGCGACGGCCTCGGATGTGTTCGGCACTCCACCGCGACCGTTGACCTTCAACTCTGTCACCGAGTCAGCGGCACGCGTGCCGATCGCCTGCGACTGCCCGTCCACCGTCACGAAACCGGGTCGAGTGTCCATCAGGCGTGCGGGTGGCAGTGGCGTGAGCGGCGACGTTGCCGGGAAGTAGCCGTTGAGGTCGACCACGAGATCGGTCGCCGACTGGTTGAACACGCACACCTTGCCCAGCGCGCCGATCTTGCTGACGACCGCATTGGCGATCGTCTGGCCGGCCGAGAAGTTCAGGTTGGACGCGTTCGGCGGCGCCTGGCCGCACGGATACACCGTCACGAAGCCGTCGGCCGCTTCGTTGGTGGCGGTCACGTTCAGCACGGCGGCCGACGCATCTGCCGGCACGTTGGCGCGCCCCGTGACCTGGAACTCGGTCACCGAGCCGGCAGCGGCCCGGCCGCCGCCTGCAGAGACTCCGTCGACCGTGGGCGACCCCTTGCGAGTGTCCAGCAGGCGAGCCGGCACGACGGGCACCAGCCCAGAGTTGGCGTTGAAGAAGCCGTTCACGTCGGCGAGGAGCTGCACAGGGGATTGGGTGAAGATGCACACCTGGCCGTCCGCGCCGACCTTGGACACGACGAGGTTCGGGATCGTGGAGCCGGCCACGTAGTTGACGCTCGAGGCGGTTGGCGGATCGCCACCGCATGGGTACACGGTGAGGTAGCCAGGCGCTTGGGCCTCGGTGACGGTCACGTTCAGGGCGACGGCCGTGGCATCCGACGCGACGCCCCCACGACCGAGCACTTTGAGTGGCGTGACGCTCCCGGCTGCCCGGACTCCCTGGCCCTGCACCAGGCTGTCGACCGTCGTGCCGTCCGAGCGGGTGTCCATCAACCGGCCGGGGTCCACCGGCGTCACCGCTGGAGGAGTGGTGGTGAAGACGGGTGTCGCCCGGGTCGCCGGGCCCTCACCGACCGCGTTGATCGCCGCAACGGCGAACGTGATCCCAAGGCCGGGAGGGACACCGTTGAGGAACTTCTGGACCACGGGATTGGCGACGAGGTCCTGACCGTCGAGGTCATAGATCGCGCTGGTCACCACGGACGCGGCATTGGGACCGTAGAGGCCCGTGATCCGGAACCCGGTGACCGGCGAGCCGTTGCCCGACGGCGCCGTGAACTGCAACAAGACGGCGGCGGTGCCCGGCTGTGCGACGGTCGCCACGGAAGTCGGCGCGTCTGGAACGGGCATCGGCGTGACGAAATCGGAATGGGCCGACAGCGGGCCGGTGCCGGCCGAGGTGATCGCGGCCACCTCGAACTCCAGCGTCAAATAGTTCCTGAGACCCGTCACCGTGAACGTCGTGGCGGTGCTTCCCGTCAGCATCGACCCGATGGGGCTGCCTTCCAGGAACGCCGTGATCGAGTAACCGGTGATCGGTGCTCCGCCGTCACTCTCCGGAGGTGTCCACGACACGATCACCGCCGTGTTCGCGGCAACGCCCTTGACGTTGGTCGGCGCGCCCGGCAGGCTCGCCAGCGGGGTGAGCGGAGTCGACAGCGACGAGAACGCGCCGGACCCGGCGGAGTTTGCCGCGGCGACGGTGAACTGGTACGCCGTTCCGT
>JAOBWQ010000045.1 GCA_025463425.1 Ilumatobacteraceae bacterium
GCATCCGGCGCCAACATCCGATCCGCGGTGGGATATCGCCGGAGCACAATATGTCAAGCTTCTGAGATGACGGGGCGATCCGCGTTCAGCGGTGGCGATCAGGAGTACTTGCGCGACGTTCAGTACGCATCCGGCGCCAAGCTCGATGCTCGCTCGTACTTGCACCGTACCTTCGCAACTTCAGCTGTTCCGCTCGCTCACTTCGAGGCTGCTCTGATCGACTGGTCGCGTGCGCTCTCAGTGCTTGAGTGCGGTTGCGGAACGGGACGTTTCTGGGACAACGACGACCTTCCTCGCTCGTTGTCGTTGACGCTCACTGACCTCTCGCCCGGCATGGTGGATGAAGCGATCGCTCGAGCGCAGCGTGGAGATTTTGCCGAGATCCAGGGGCAAGTCTGTGATGTGCAGTCCTTGCCGTTCGAGGACGAACGATTCGAGGTCGTCATCGCGAATCACATGCTGTATCACGTTCCAGATCCAGACCGAGGTGTCGCCGAACTCGCCCGGGTCGTGCACCGGGACGGCGTCGTGCTTGTAGCCACCAATGGATACGGACACATGCGCGAGATCAACGACGCGATCGCCGAAGTGTTCGGCGCGCATGGCGAGGGTCTGTACGACGTGTTCGGCATCGACACCGGTGAGGCACGTCTGCGTGAGCAGTTCACGAGCGTCGTCTGGCATGCGTTCGACAACGACCTTGTCGTCGACGACCTGGCTGCGGTCGTCGCCTACGGACTGTCGTTTCCGCCAGGCGAGCTCGCGACCGATGTCCAACGACAACAGTTCGCCGAAGCCGTGTCTCGTCGCTTCGACGGGCCGCAACTCCGCATCCGGACACGCACCGGCGTCTTCGTGTGCGCCAAACCACGTGAGTCGGGCTGACGGCGTCGATCTGCCGTTCGGTCGTGAGGCGTGGATTCGAAGGTGTCGTCTCTGGTCCGTCGGACACGTTTTGGTCAACGAAAATTCGCAAGGGCGGCAAGACCGAGACCCGCATTCCTGTGCGCCATGCTCCTCCGTCACTCTCTCCCGGCGACCAGCACCGGGGGCCGTATCGGAATCATGACCTCCGTCCGAGGTGACCGACCAAGATCGAGATAGCGCTCAATGGCCCATCCGGTCGGCTGCAGTCCACGTTCTCTGACCGCTGTCAGTGCGAGGTCGTACGCAAGTGGGAGAAGGGTCAGATCACCGATCAGCAACACCTTCATCGCAGTCTCCGCCGCTTCGAACACGGAGCCTGGCGTCTGCGAACTCACACGAACAGAGATCTCCACCGGTAGCGATGCGCGTTCGATGTTCAATGGAAATCGTGCGCTGAAGGAGCCACATACGACATCGTCGCGCTGCTTGATGTCCCGCCGCATTCGTTGGATTCCTGTCCGAATCGTTCGGTCCATCGCTCGCTGCGCGCAGGTCAAGTTCACGAGCAGCGCGTCGCCTGCAGCCAGCGTGACCAGATGGGGATCAGCGAGCTCTGCGTGATCCGCAAGGAGCGCATCGACCGCACTGAGTTGTTGCTCGTGAACCGCCATTGCTGTTTCTATCTCTCGACGCCTCCGCTTCAGGAGATGCCCAGCAACCTCTTCGCCATCGAGAAGACGCTTGATCAGGGCGAGGCTGAGGCCTGTCCGCTTCAGCTGCTCGATCTGCATCCCCCTCACGAGTTGCGGCTCGCCATAGCGCCTGTAGCCGCCATCCGGGTGGGACTTCTCCGGCATCAGAAGGCCGAGTTGTTCGTAGTGGCGAAGGGTTCTCGTCGTCACCCTCAACCGCGAGGCCAACTCGCCGATGGTCATCGACATGGGTCCTCGATCCTGCCCGCGCGCTCGCGCCGATAGCCGGCCAGACGTCGTAGGTCTCTTCGGGTCAGTGGAACGAGTTCGATCACATCGATGACGGCTCCGTCGGGATCGGCGACCATGAAATGCCGCTGGCCGAGCTCGGAGACCGTCTCGAGAACCGTGGGGCAACCGAGCCGAACTGCAGACGCTCTGCAATGCTCGACATCGTCCACTTGGAACGTGACAAGAACTCCGTGTGGGGCACCACGCGCGTCGACGGGAACGGTCTCGTGATTGACGTCCACCAACGCCAACATCACGGTCGTTCCGATGCCGAGCTCCACGTACCATCCGTGGTCGACGACCACGTCCATCGCGAGCAGTTCTCGATAGAACTCCTTCGACGATTCCACATCTGCCACGCACAGATCAGGAAAGCTGTGGAGGAGCACGATCGCAGTCTGCACCTTGACGTCGCGTCACAGTCAAGGGTCACTCGCTCACGATTCGCGTTGCCTACGGCCAGTAACCGTTGATGTCGGCGAGCAGGTGGGTGGCGCTCTGGGTGAAGAGGCAGACCTTGCCGCCGGTGCCGATCTTGGACATCACCAGGTTCGGGCTGACAACTCCCGGGGCGAGGTTGAGGTTCGACGCAGTCGGCTGCGGGCTGCCGCACGGCCACACGGTCACGTAGCCCTTGGCATCGGGTTCGACCCCCGTCACGTTGAGCACGACCGAGGTGGCGCTGCTCGGGACGTTGGAGGGGCCGACACCGGTGACGCTGAGCTCGATCGTGCTGCCGGCTGCGGGCTTGGCACCCGTGTAGCCGGTCTGCCCGTCGGTGCGAGTTTCGAGCAGCCGCTGCGGGAGGACCGGCGTGTAATACGACGCCAAGGGCACGTACCCGTTGATGTCCGCGACGAGGTCGACCGAGGTCTGGGCGAAGATGCAGACCTTGCCACCGTCACCGATCTCGGCCATGACGAGGTTCGGCGCCGTGCCACCAGCGGCGAGGTTCAGGTTCGAAGTGGTCGGCTGCGGCGTGCCGCAGGGCCAGACCGTCACGTAGCCCGCTGCGTCGGCACCGATGCCGGTGATGTTCAGCACCGCCGCGATCGCGTCGGCGGGCACCTTCGAGGCGCCTGCGCCGGTGATCTGCAGCATGATGGTCGATCCTGCGGCGGGCTTGCCGCCGGAGTAGCCGGTCTGCCCGTCGGTGCGGGTCTCCAACAGCCGCTCCGGGACGAGCGGCGTGTACGTCGAGCCGGCGGGCATGTAGCCGTTGATGTCGGCGATCAGCTGAGCACCTGACTGGGTGAACAGGCAGACCTTCCCGCCGGCACCGATCTTGGAGATCACCAGGTTCGGCGACGTCACGTCCGGCTGCAGGTTGAGGTTCGAGGCCGTTGGTTGGGGCGACCCGCACGGCCAGACCGTGACGTATCCGGCGCTGTTGGCCTCGGTGCCGGTGACGTTGAGCACGACAGCGGTTGCGTTGTCGGGAACGTTCGAGGTACCGACCCCGGTGACGTCCAGCTGGATGGTCTGCCCGGCGGTCGGCTTGGGACCGGTGTACCCGATCTGGCTCCCGGCGCGTGTGTCCAGCGCGCGGTCCGGGACGACAGGCACGTAGTCGCTCGCCGAGCTCCCGCCGCCACCACCGCCGCCACCACCGCCACCGCCACCACCGGGCGGGGTGACGACCAGCGTCGCCAGGTGGTTGTGGTACTTCACGCCGCCGGGTGCCTTGGGGTGGTAGTCGGTGCCATCGACCAGCGCGTACAGCTTGCTCGCATCGTCGTCGTTCGGGTCGTTGACCCACCACGCCCACGGCAGGTAGCCGATGCCATGTTGGTCGGCCCACACCATGGTGGCGTCGAACTGTCCGCTGTCGCCGGCCTCGTAGCCGAACTCCGTCATCAGCACCGGTACCTTGGCCGCGACCGACAGGATGGTCGTGTCCCAGCAGTCATTGCCCGGCGTGTTCCAGCAGCCCTGGCCGGGGTAGTTGTGCCAGGCGGCGACGAGCTGGCTGTCCGCGGGCTGGTGAGCCAGCCAGCCGGTGAGGTCGTTCGAGTAGTTCAGCCCGCCGAGCAACAACGGCTGCTTGGCTCCCATCGAGCGGACTTTGCTGACGAGCGTGGCCATGCCCACAGCCTGGTACGTGGTCCCGTCTGGATCGGTCGCGTCGTTCACGTTGGGCACGTTGCATCCGCCGATCTTCCAGCAGTCCCAGCTCAGCGTGTTGTTCCGCGAGTACGGCTCGTTGAACAGCTC
>JAOBWQ010000047.1 GCA_025463425.1 Ilumatobacteraceae bacterium
TGGACCTCGCCGGCTATGCGATCACGACCCTGAACGAGCGCTACGGCGACGACATCACCATCCACGGCCCGACCAACGTCGAAGTGCGCGGCGCCACGCTGAGCTTCGCGTTCCGTGGCATCCACCCCCACGACCTCAGCCAGGTGCTCGACCAGCGCAACGTCTGCGTGCGTGCCGGCCACCACTGCGCCAAGCCGCTGATGCGCCTGCTCGAGTGCACCGCGACCGCCCGGGCGAGCTTCTACATCTACAACGACGAGTCCGATGCCGACGCCCTCGCTGATGCGCTCGAGGGCGCCAGCGATATCTTCGGGTTCTGACCGGTCACATCGACATACGGCTGACGAAAGGTCCACCATGCCTGGCCTCGAAGACCTCTACCGCGAGATCATCCTCGATCACTACCGCACCCCGCGCAACCGTGGTGAGCTCGCGCCGCCGGCCGTGCGCGCCGAGGGTCACAACCCACTGTGCGGCGACGAGATCCAGGTCTACCTCGACGTTGTCGACGGCAAGGTCAACGACATCAAGGTCGCCGGTCAGGGCTGCAGCATCAGCCAGTCCTCGGCCAGCATGATGAGCCAAGCGGTGAAGGGCAAGGACCTCGTCGAGGTGCGCGCGCTGGTCCGCCGGTTCAAGGGGATGATGAGCGTCGACGACCTGAGCGGCGATGGTGACGCAGACGACCTCGCCGCGGACGAAGCGGTCAAGCTCGGCGACCTCGAAGCCCTCCAAGGCGTGGTCAAGTTCCCGGTGCGGATCAAGTGCGCCACCCTCGCGTGGAACACCCTGCTGCAGGCGATGTCGGAGCTGCCCGCCTCGGCGTGATCCGACATGGCGTCGTCGATTGAATGCAGCCTCACGAAGGTGCATCTGCAACAGTCGTAGACGATGCGGAACAGACGTAAGGGCTACCTGCCATCGATAGTGGCAGTGTTGGCGATAGCGATCGTCTCGTCGAGTCAGGTTCGTGACGTTGGCGCAGATGCGCCGATGACGATCGCCAAGACAACGGCGAGCGCAAGCTGGACGACTGTGCTCGCGGTGACCTCAGCGATCTCGGACGTCGCAGCGATGTCGTGCCCGTCGACCACGAGATGCGTGACTGCCGGCCACAACTCGACCGCCCGCTCGGTCGATGGCGGCAGGACATGGCTCTCCATGTCGATCGACGGCGCGGTCGAGATGAACGATGTCTCGTGCGCCACCGAGTCGAACTGCCTAGGAATTGCGGGCGGTTCGGCGGAGACGACGGTTGACGGTGGACTGCACTGGACCCGGCATTCACTCGCCAACGGTGTCGGCACGCAACACGTCTCGTGCCCGTCGGCGATCGAATGCTTCACGGCAGGGGACGTGCTTTCCGCATCGGGCGCGGTGACGGCTCTGCTCTCGTCAGAAGACGGAGGAACCACCTGGACGCAGCGCCCTCTACCGTCGGGCACCGGCTCCGTGCGGTACCTGACATGTCCAACTGCGACGGCCTGCCGGGTATTGGTGGGCACTCGCGTCTATCGCACCGACGACGCCGGCCGCACGTGGGCGTGGAACGACCTGCCGACCTCCTCACCGGAGGTCGTCCAGGATCTCGAGTGCCCGACGGCCCAGAATTGCGTGTTCATCGCAAGAACAACGTTCGCCGCAGGCGTGGCGCGAGTCTCTTCCGATGGCGGAGCACACTGGAGTTCCTCGACCGCGCTCCAGTACGAGCCCGACGTCATCTCGTGCTCACCGATGTCGTGCGTCATCGGCGGGGTGATGGCCGGCGGTCAAGGGACCGTGCAAACCATCGACCTCGCCGGAGCTCCCGGTCCCGTCGTCGCCGTGAGCGAGGTCAACGACGTCACAGCGATCGCGTGCTCGTCGAATCATTGCGTCGGGACCGGACGCGAGCGGGCCGCCGACCCCACCCTCCGCGATCGAACGCTCATCTCGGACGACGGGGGTGCGTCCTGGGCGGCGGCGCCCGTCGGAACCGACCGCTCGCTGGTCGACCTCGCCTGCCCATCGAGCCCCCAGTGCACAGCCGTCGGCAGCGAGAGGCTGGCGGACGGATCCACCGTTGGATTGGCAATGGGAACCGCCGACGGCGGCGCGACGTGGACGACCCGGCCACTCCCGCAGGGTGTCGACGCGTTGAGCTCGGTCGCGTGTCCGTCGATCGAACGATGCGTCGCCACCGTGAGCGAATTCTCGTCTCCGTCGCGGGTCGTGGCGTCTGCCGATGGCGGCAGCTCATGGTCGCTCGCCACATCACCACCAACCGGGATAGGCAGCCGCAACGCGACCTGCCCGGCTGTGGACCAGTGCTTCGTGACGACGGACGTCAACGATCCGACCTCATCGGCGAACAGTGCCGGCACGTTGAGCTCCAGCATCGACGGTGGCTCCACGTGGATGCTCGTGGGGCAGTGGCCCGGCGAGTCGATTGCAGACATCGACTGCCTGAGCAGAACGCAGTGCATGATGATCCGCGTTCGCCGCTCCGCACCCTTGCAGGTCACAGTTTGGTCGACGACCAACGGGGGACAGCACTGGAGCGATACCACCCCGCCGACCATGGCTTCCGACGTCTCCAGCATCTGGTGCGATCATGCATCGACGTGCTTCGCCGGCATGTCGTCGGTCACCAGTCCGACGTCGGTCCAAGTCACCCACGACCTCGGCGCGACATGGACCGTCGTGGGCACACCCAACATCCGCGCCTTCTGGGGAGATTGCGGAAGTCCAACCGTGTGCCTGTCCAGCTCGTCAGACGGCGAGATCCTCACCGCCGACGGTGGATCGACGTGGAGCGCCGTGGGCGGTCCACAGAACCGGGTGATGTCATCGATCGCATGTCCGACCGCTGCGGTGTGCTGGGCCGTATCGACGGTCGGCCAGACGACATCGCTGGTGCGCGCCGACATCACGGTGACCGCGACGCCGACCGTCATCGCGCCCGCGTACACGGCGTCGGTTCCCGCACGACTCCTCGAGTCACGTCAGGGCCTGAGCACCGTCGACGGACTCTCCAACGGCATCGGCCGACGCCTCAACGGAACCACCACCGAAGTCCGCGTCACCAACCGCGCCGGCACCCCCACCTCGGCCACAGCAGTCGCCCTCAACGTCACCGCCGTCGACGCAGGCGCAGCCGGCTACCTCACCGTCTACCCATGCGGCGTCGACCGACCCAACGCCTCCAACGTCAACTACGGACCCGGCGCCACCGTCGCCAACACCGCCATCACCCAGATCGGCACCAACGGCAACGTCTGCATCTACACCAACGCACCCACCGACCTGATCATCGACATCAACGGATACTTCGCAGGGTGACGGAGCGACCCAGCTCTCCCTCAATTCTCGACGAGCTGTTTGCCTCTGCTAGGAACCCTGGCCGTGACCAATCGCCGTACCACCGCCATTTTCTTGATCGCTGTATCGATCGGAGTCGCTGCGTGCAGCAGTGACTCGAAGTCGGCCGCTACGACGACTGCGCCGGCTGCGACCGATGCACCGGCCACCACCGGTGTGACCGACACCTCGACGGTCGAGGACGTCGTCGAGGTCCCCGCGACCGAGCCGACCACGGCGGCCACAGATGCACCGACCACGGAGGCGACGGAGGCCACCGAGGTGGCCACTACCGAGGCTCCGACAGCCACGGAGGCACCGACGACCACCGCTGCACCGAAGGTCCTCGAAGTGCTCGTCACCAACGACGACGGGTACGACGCTCCCGGGATCGACGCCGTGGTCGAGTACCTGCGCACCCGCACCGACGTGCACGTGTCCGTGTGGGCACCACTGATGAACCAGAGCGGCGCGGGGGACAAGTCGACCATCGGCTCCACGCCTGCGGTCACCGACGTGATGACCAAGAGCGGCTATCCCGCCAAGGCCGTCGACGGTTTCCCCGCCGACTCGGTCAACGCCGCGCTCGCCAGCGGCTACCAGCCCGACCTCGTCGTCTCCGGTTCCAACCTCGGCCAGAACTACGGTCCGCTCACCGTCATCTCCGGCACGGTCGGCGCCGCTGCGACCGCCGCTCGGCAGGGCATCTTCGCCATCGCGATCAGCCAGGGGTTCCCGGCCTCGGGCGCCGACTTCGACTTCCCTTCGAGCGTCGCCGTGCTGAGCGCGTTCCTCGACGCGCACATCGCCGACTACGCCAACCGCAGCGGTGCGCTGCTGACCTCGATCAACGTGCCGACCTGCCCGGCTGGTGTGGCCCTGTTGCCGACCGTCTCAGACGTGCCACTCGCGACGGGTGACAACGGCCGCCAGCTCGGCGCACCCACTGCATGCGACGGCAACCCCGCTACTGCAGCCGACGACATCGATGCCTTCGACGCCGGCCACCCGACAGTCGTCGAGCTGGACGTGCAGACCCTCGGCCAGGCGGCCTGACGCTTCAGGGCTGGTAGCCCCTCATCATCTTCACGCCGAACGGGCGGCCGGCGGGGATCTCGACCACCGGCTGCTGCATGATCTCGTCCCAGTGTGCAGCTACGGCCTCCGGCGTCATCGGCCGCTCCGCCACGCCTTCGGACGACGCCAGCACGACGCGTGAGATGAGCCCACCGCCGGCGTTGAACAGCTCACCCGTCGTCGTGCACGACGAGTGGGCGAGGTAGGCGACGAGTCCGCTGATCTGCTCCGGCGACAGCCATTCGGCGAGCGCCGGTGTCCACTTCAGCCGGCCGAAGTCGTTGCCGCGCACGCTGGCCTGCGGAGCGACGACGTTGACGACGATGCCGTGGGGGCGGCCCTCGACCGCCATTGCCCGGGTGAGACCGACGACGCCGAGCTTGACGGCGCCGTACATCGTCATGTTGGCGATGCCGATCAGGCCCGAGCCGCTGGACAGGTTGACGATGTGCCCGCCACCCTGGGCGATCATGTGCGGCCACGCGGCGCGAGTGACGTGCATCGTGCCGAGGATGTGCGTGTCGGTCATCGCCCGGCACTTCTCGTCGGTGTAGTCGGCCACCGGCGCCTGGCGGACGACGCCGGCGTTGTTGATCACGATGTCGACACGACCGTACGTGTCGAGCGCAGTCGCGATGACCGGGCCGGACGGATCGACGATCGAGCTCTCGTCGACGACCGCCTCGCCGCCGGCGGCGCGGATCTCGGCGACGACCTCCTCGGCCGGGTTGACGGCCGGGGCGTCGACGAGCCCATCGATGTCGCTGATGCCGACGCCGAGGTCGTTGACGACCACCTTCGCGCCTCGCGATGCGAGCAGCAACGCGTAGGCGCGGCCGAGGTTGCGGCCGGCCCCGGTGACCACGGCGACCTGGCCGTCGAAGCGGAGAGCTGGTTGCTGATCGGTGGAGGGGGCGTCCGTCATGGCGACAGCGTGGCATGCCCGCTCCGTTTCTGACGAAGCGTCAGAAATGTGCTCAACTGGGCCGATGGGGGCAACCACTTACAATCTCGCTGACCTTTTCGAACAGGCGGTCGACGCCTGGCCCGACCGCGACTACATCGTCTGCGGCGACATCCGCCGGACGTACGCGGAGATGGAGGCACGAGCCAACCAGCTCGCCCATCACCTCGCCGCCAACGGCGTGAAGCCGGGCGACCACGTCGGCATCTACGCGCTGAACTGCCCCGAGTGGGTCGAGACGGTGTGGGCCGTGTTCAAGCTCCGTGCAGTCTGGGTCAACATCAACTACCGCTACGTCGAGGACGAGCTGGCCTACATCTTCGACAACGCCGACCTCGTCGCACTGGTCGTTGCGGCGGAGTTCGTGCCCAGGGTCGAGGCCGTGCGCGACCACCTCCCGCTCCTCCAGCACGTCCTCGTCATCGGCGACGAGTACGAGGCCGCGCTCGCCGCACAGTCACCCGAACGCGACTTCGGGCCGCGCAGCGGTGACGACCTCTACATCCTCTACACCGGCGGCACCACCGGCATGCCCAAGGGTGTCGTCTGGCGCCACGAGGACGTGCTCATGGCGCTCGGCGGCGGCATCGATCTCCGCTCCGGCCACGTCATGCAAGACCCGAGCGAGTTCCTCGCGAAGGGCCAGGGTTTCGCGATGACCAGCCTGCCGACGATGCCGCTGATGCACGGCGCCGCGCAGTGGAGCGTGATGGGCGGCAGCTTCACCGGCAACCGGATCGTGCTGCTCGACAAGTTCGACGCGGCCACGGTGTGGAAGCTGATCGGCG
>JAOBWQ010000109.1 GCA_025463425.1 Ilumatobacteraceae bacterium
GGCCCGTTGACCCTCGGCCACGACCTCAGCGCCGCGCACCGGGTGATCACCTCGCACACCGAGATCACCCTCGCCGAGCTGGGGAGTGCACTGCGGGGTTGACCGCCTACGATGCGGGAGTGCCAAAGATGACCGGGCTCGCCAGCTTCCCCACAGCTCGTCCACGTCGGCTCCGGCGAACCTCCGCGTTGCGCGAGCTCGTCGCCGAGACCCGGCTGTCGGTGAACGATCTCGTCGCCCCGTTCTTCGTGCGCGAGGGCATCGACGAACCACAGCCGATCGTGTCGCTGCCGGGCGTGTTCCAGCACACGGTGACGAGCCTGGTCACCGAGGTCGGCGAGCTGATCGAGCTCGGCGTCAAGGCCGTGATCCTGTTCGGCGTCCCGGCGGTCAAGGACGCGATCGGCTCCGGCGCGTTCGACCCGGACGGCATCGTCCAGGTCGCGCTGCGCGCACTGCGCGCCGAGTACGGCGATCAGATCGTGCTGATGGCCGACCTGTGCGTCGACGAGTACACCGACCACGGCCACTGCGGCGTGCTCGACGACCACGGCGACGTCGACAACGACAAGACCCTCGAGATCTACGTCAAGGCCGCCATCGCTCAGGCCGACGCCGGCGCGCACGTCGTCGCGCCGAGCGGGATGATGGACGGCCAGGTCGCGGCCATCCGCGCCGGGCTCGACGCCCACGGTCGCACGGAGGTCTCGATCCTGGCCTACTCGGCGAAGTACGCGAGTGGTCTCTACGGCCCGTTCCGCGACGCGGTGGATGTGCAGATCGTCGGTGGCGGCGATCGCAAGGGCTACCAGCAGGATTGGCGCAACGCCCGCGAGGCCCTGGTGGAGGTCGAGGCCGACATCGCCCAGGGCGCCGACATGGTGATGGTCAAGCCGGCCCTGTCGTACCTGGACATCATCGTCGCCGTCCGCGAGCTCACCGACCTGCCGGTCGCGGCGTACCACGTCAGCGGCGAGTACGCGATGATCAAGGCTGCCGCCGCGAACGGCTGGATCGACCACGACATCGTCGCGCTCGAGCAGCTGACGGCCATCAAGCGGGCCGGCGCCGATGTCATCCTGACCTACTTCACCCGTTGGTTCGCTGAACGGGCTGCATCGCTTCCGGCGGGTGCGTCGTGATCGCCCTCTGCGACGAACAGCGCTGCACCGCCGCCGGCTGTGTGCCAACGCTGTGCACGGGCGCCGGGCTGGCCTCGAACGTCGAGGTGTTCGATCGGTCGTGCCGGGCGATCCCCGGCGGCGTGAACTCGTCGATCCGTGCGTTCAAGGCGGTCGGTGGGTCGCCGTACGTCGTGGCCCGCGCCCAGGGCCCGTACGTCTGGGACGTCGAGGGCACCCGCTACATCGACCTCGTCCAGAGCTACGGCGCGGTCATCCTCGGACACGCCCACCCGGCGATCACCGCTGCGGTGGCAGCTGCCGCGGCCGACGGCACGTCGTTCGGCGCGCCGACGCCACGCGAGATGAAGCTGGCCGAGGCGATCGGCGAGCGCGTCCCGAGCTGCGAGCGGGTTCGCCTGATGAACAGCGGCACCGAGGCCACCAGCACGGCCGTGCGCCTGGCCCGCGGCGTGACGGGCCGCGACGTCATCGTCACGTTCAACGGCAACTTCCACGGCGCAACGGATGCGCTGCTGGCTGCCGGCGGCAGTGGCGTCGCCACCCTCGGGCTGCCCGGCACCGCCGGCATCCCCAACGCCACCGTCGCGAACACGATGGTGGTTCCGTACAACGTCGTGCCACAGCTCGACGAGCGCGTCGCGGCGGTCATCGTCGAACCGGTCGCCGCGAACATGGGTGTCGTCGCGCCGGCGCCAGGGTTCCTCGCCGGGCTCCGTGCCGAGTGCGACCGCGTCGGCGCATTGCTGATCTTCGACGAGGTGATCACCGGCTTCCGGCTCGGTACCGGCGGCGCGCAGGCGAAGTACGACATCCGCGCCGACATCACCTGCTTCGGCAAGGTGATCGGTGGCGGGCTGCCGATCGGTGCGATCGGCGGCGCGGCGGCGGTGATGGAAGAGCTGACCCCGCTGGGCAAGGTGTTCCAGTCCGGCACCCTCGCCGGGAACCCGATCGCGACGGCAGCCGGCCTCGCCGCGCTGGATCTCCTCACCGACGACGTCTACATGGAGCTGCTGGCCCGCACGCGCCGGCTGGCCGGCGTGCTGCGCGACGCATGCTCGTCGGCGGGCCTCGTCGCCCAGTTCCCCGTGGTCGGCACCCTGCTCGGCATGTACCTCGGCGACGGCGACCTGCCGACCAACTTCGACGAAGCCAAGACCACCGACGAGGCCGCGTTCGCCGCGCTGTTCCAGGGGGGCCTGCGCGAGCGACTGGCGTTCGCGCCCGGCGCGTACGAGGCGATCTTCGTCGGACTCGGCCACGACGACGCGGTCATCGACGAGATCGCCGTGGCTGCACACGCCGCAGCGGTCCACGCCGTCGCTGCGCTCGGCTGACCACTCGCCTCGGCACCGCTGGCATACGCTCCACCGATGCGGCAGTTCTTCTCGTGGCGGGTCTGGGGCGCGTTCGTCGCGCTCGCCCTCATCGCCGTCGGCCTGAAGTTCGTGCTGCCCGCGAGCGCGTCCAAGGACGTCGCTCCTGTCGGGCCGACGCCACGCACCGTGCAGTTCATCTCACTCGTCTACGCCGCCAAGCCGTCGAACACGTTCGCGATGGACGAAGGGCTGGTCGCCGGGTCGATCGATCTCATCCTCGACGGGCAGCGGACGATGCACGTCTACG
>JAOBWQ010000132.1 GCA_025463425.1 Ilumatobacteraceae bacterium
GCCTCGTGATCCGGTGCGTAGAGCACGACCTCGCACCGGTCCCCGGGCATCGCCGGCCAGCGGTTGACGAACCACCGCACGTCGTACGGATCAGGCGCCTCGAGCCCTCCCGGGCAGAACGGGCAGCCGGTCGCCGGCAGGTTGGGCCGCGCCTGACGCGAGCCGACGACGTGCACCAGGGTGCCGAGATGGGGATCGCGGCGATCATCACGCTCGTGTCCGCCGTTGACCACGCAGGCACTCTGCCCATTCCCGCAGGCGCCTGTCAATCGGGGCTCCCTGAGGACCGCCGTGTACGTTGCCGGTGTGCTGATCCACCTCGCAGGCGCATCGACCAGCGTCGTGGTCGATCTCGCGACGGGCGTGCCGACGATCCGCCACTGGGGCGCCGCGCTGGAACCGGACGTCGACCTCGACGGCGCGTTCGCAGTCACCGAACGCCCGATCGTGCACGGCGGTCTCGATGTCGAAGCGCCGCTCTCGCTGGCCCCTGAGCACGCCGCCGGCTTCCCCGGTCGTCCCGGTCTCGCGGGGCATCGTCGCGCCGGACGCGACTGGTCGGCGCGGTTCACGGCGACGGCGCACACGCTGGACGTCGGCGTCGGTTCGAGCACACTCACAGCGACCGCCGTCGACGAGATCGCCCGGCTCAGCATCGTCACGACGATCGTCCTCGCGGAAGCTCTGACCGTGCAGATGACGCTCACCAACCTGCATGCGTCGGAGCGCTACCTGTTCGACCGGCTCGATGTCACGCTGCCGATGCCGGCCCATGCGAACGAGCTGCTGCAGTTCTCCGGGCGGTGGACCCGCGAGATGCAACCCGCGCGCACGCCGTTCACCCACGGCGCCGTGACGGCGGAGAACCGCTCCGGGCGCACCTCGCACGAGCACGTGCCCGTGCTGTTCGTCGGCACGGCCGGGTTCGGCGAGTGGAGCGGCGAGGTGTGGGGTCTGCACCTCGCGTGGAGCGGCAACCACGGATGGCTGGCCGAAGTCCTGCCCGACGGGCGTCGGATGGTGCAGCTCGGCGAGCTGTTCCATCCCGGCGAGATGTCCCTGCGTCCCGGCGAGACGTACACGACCCCACAGGTGATCGGCAGCTACTCACCGCGTGGCCTGACACCGGCGTCGTGGGGGTTCCATCGATCCTTGCGCGCCCGCCCGAGCCATCCCTCGATCGACCGGCCCCGGAAGGTGCTGATCAACACGTGGGAGGCCGTGTACTTCGACCACGACGCGGACACTCTGCGCCGCCTCGCTGATGCGGCAGCGGAGGTGGGCATCGAGCGGTTCGTCCTCGACGACGGCTGGTTCGGCTCGCGCCGCGACGACCGCAGCGGGCTCGGCGACTGGTGGGTGTCGCCGGACGCGCACCCCGATGGGCTCGCGCCCCTGATCGATCACGTGCGATCGCTCGGCATGGACTTCGGCATCTGGGTCGAGCCGGAGATGGTCAACCCGGACAGCGATCTGTTCCGCGCCCATCCGGATTGGGCTCTGGTCACGCCGGGGTACGAGCCGGTGCTGGGCCGGCACCAGCTGGTCCTGAATCTGGCCATCCCCGAGGCGTACGCACACATCTTCGATGCGCTCGACGCACTGCTCCGCGAGCACGAGATCGCGTTCGTCAAATGGGACATGAACCGCAACCACGTCCACGGCAGCGGTAGCCATGGGGCGGCGGGCACCCACGAGCAGACGCTCGCCCTCTACCGCCTGCTCGGCGAGCTGCGCGCCGTGCATCCCACGGTCGAGTTCGAGAGCTGCGCCTCCGGCGGAGGGCGGATCGACCACGAGATCCTGCGCTACGCCGAGCGGGTGTGGACGAGCGACTCGAACGACGCATTGGAGCGCCAGACGATCCAGCGCGGGCTGTCGATGTTCGTGCCGCCCGAGCTGATGGGCGCGCACATCGGTCCGCGCAGCAGCCACACCACCGGCCGCCGGCACTCTCTCGCGTTTCGTGCCGCGACCGCACTGTTCGGCCACCTCGGCGTGGAGTGGAACCTGCTCTCGATGCGCGATGACGAGCGTGCTGCGCTCGCCGCAGTGATCGCCACCCACAAGCAGCTTCGACCGTTGCTGCACGGCGGCGATGTCGTGCGGTTCGACTCGTCGGACGGCGCCACGTGCGCGCACGGGGTCTATGCGCGAGATCGTTCTGCCGCGCTGATCAGCGTCGCCCAGCTCACCACTGCTCCGTCGCTCGTGCCGATGCCCGTGCGGTTGCCCGGTCTCGATCCCCGGCGCCGCTATCGCATCGAGCGGCTCCACCTCGCCGACGCGCCCGCCGCGCTCGGGCTGAACCGCGTGCAGCCTGGCTGGTTGACCGACGGAGCGATCGTCACCGGCCGCGATCTGGAGGTGCTCGGGATCCAGCCACCGGCCATGCATCCCGAATCAGCCGTGCTGTTCCACCTCACCGACGCCACGGCGTCTGGCAAGCTGCTCGGATGAGCTCGCCGATCCGCTACGACCAGTACGGGTTCGAGATCGTCCGGAAGCCTCCGCGACCGAAGGCGTCTACGGGCGCGATCCTGTTGATGGTCGGCGGCGCGGTCCACATCATCGGTGTGTTCCTGCCGTGGTACCAAGGCTCCGGCATCGACACGCTCAAGGGAATGGACACGTTCGCAGGTCCCGACGGTGTCGGCGATCTGCCCAACCCTGGGCTGGCCTGGTTGGCGGTCGGCGCGATCCTGATCGGTCTCGGCGCGGCCACCTACTTCGCCGGCCGGATCATCGGCATCGCCTGCGCCGCGGTGTTCATGGCCATCGTGGTCGGCGGCTTCAGCGCGATCCTCGGCTGGGGAGCGATCGGCAACGAGCACGATGCGGGTGGTGCAGGAGACGTCGGCGCGGGTGTGATCGTCGGCACGCTGGGCATCTTGATCGCGATCGCCGGCTCGATCCAGGTCCTGGCCAAGCGCCGCCGCTGAGGCAGTTCGCCGCCGTCGGAATCAAAGGGGGTGGCGCGGGCCCGCACCTCTAGCATCGTGGTGTGTCTGAACGGATGACTGTCGCTGATGTCGTGAAGGTGGCCAAGCTGGCCCGCCTCGACCTCACCCCCGAGAACCTGGAACGCACCGCGGCGCAGCTCGCCGGGATGCTCGAGCACTTCGCGGACATCGACGCGCTCGACCTCGACGACGTCCAGCCGATGACTCAGCCGTATCCACTGCGGAACGTGTTCCGCGAAGACGTCGTCCGCCCGAGCCTCGATCGCGACGAAGTCCTCGCTGCAGCGCCGTCGGCAGAGGACGGCCGGTTCCGCGTCCCGCCGATCCTCGGGCTCGACGGATGAGCGACGTGTCTCCAGCTCCCCTGTCGGCCGCGCAGATCGCGGCGGGCGTTCGTGCCGGCACGCTGAAGGCCGCCGACATCCTCGAGCAGCACCTCGGACGGATCACCGCTCGTGAGGGCGACGTGCACGCGTTCAACCTCGTCATGGCCGACGAGGCCCGCGCTGCAGCCGCAGCTGTCGACGCCGCCGTCGCCGCCGGCAACGACCCGGGGCCGCTGGCCGGCGTGCCACTGGCGTTGAAGGACAACATGTGCACGCGGGGCATCCCGACGACGTGCTCGTCGAAGATCCTCGAAGGCTGGAAGCCGCCCTACGACGC
>JAOBWQ010000143.1 GCA_025463425.1 Ilumatobacteraceae bacterium
CGCTGACGGCCGAGGAGCTGCGCGAGTTCCTCGCAGGTCGCCTGGCCGCGTTCAAGGTCCCATCGGCGATCTTCATCCGCACCGCCGAACTGCCCCGCAACGCGACCGGCAAGGTCCTCAAGAAGGATCTCCGCGCCGAGTACGGCGGCAGCTGAGCGGTCTCAGGCCCACTGACCCCGGCGCTCGAGAACCTTGCGGAGCACTGCGGGACGGTCGGTCATGATCCCGTCGACGCCCATGTCGAGCAGGCGTTCGATCTCCGCCGGCTGGTCGATGGTCCACACGTGCACGGCGATGCCGAGCCGATGGGCACGCTCGACGAACTTCGGTGTCGTGACCACCAGGGTGCCCTGGCGGACTGGAACCTGGGCGGTGAGTGCCGGCGTCGCGACCGGTCGCCCGTAGCGCAGTTGGGCGACGCCGCCGGGGCCCATCGCCGAGCACAGGTCGGGTCCGACGACGGCCCGCAACCGTCGGATCCGGCGATCGCTGAACGCGCCGACGCACACTCGTGGCAGCGCGTTCGTGCGCCGCAGCACTGACACCAGCGCGTCGACCGCCGAGTCGGCCTTGCAGTCGATGTTCACGCGTAGGTCCGGCCAGGCTCCGAGCAGCTCCTCGAGCGTCGGGATCGGTGCGACGCCGTTGACCCGGGCGCGTTGGACCTCCGCCCATGTCATCTCCCCGACCCGCCGATCGATGCCGCACGTCCGCTTCAGGTTGAAGTCGTGGAACGCCAGCAGCACGCCGTCGGACGTCACCTGCACGTCGGTCTCGACATAGCGATACCCGAGACCGACCGCGTACTCGAACGCCGGCATCGTGTTCTCCGGGGCGTCGCTGGCGCCGCCACGATGTGCGAACGGGATCGGATGCGGCCAATCGAGGTACGGATGCGGCACGGCGTCGAGTATCGCGGATCGCAGTAACGTCGGCGACATGCCCGCCGATCCGCACCCTTCCGATGTCCGCGCCATCCCGCTCGCCGGTGAGCGGTTCACGTCGGCCGACTCGATCGAGGTCCGCTCGCCGTACGACGACGCGCTGATCGGCCGGATCCCGGCGTGCACTTCCGCCGATGTCGATCGAGCCGTGTCCGTCGCCAAGAAGGCCTTCCTCGCCGGGCCGATGCCCCAGTGGCAGCGGGCCCAGATCCTCGATCTCGCAGCGGCGCGGTTGACAGCCCGTCGTGACGAGTTCGCCGAGATCATCTGCCGGGAGGCCGCCAAGCCGATCCGCACGGCGCGGGTCGAGGCCGAGCGGGCCGTGGGCACGTTCCAGTTCGCGGCGGCCGAGGCCCGCAAGCTGTCGGGTGAGATGATCCCGCTCGATGCCATCCCGTCGGGTGAGGGCAAGCTCGGCTTCACGCTGCGGTTGCCGATCGGCGTCGTCGGCGCGATCTCACCTTTCAACTTCCCGCTCAACCTCGTCGCGCACAAGCTCGCGCCCGCCATCGCTGCCGGCTGCCCGGTGGTGCTCAAGCCTGCGTCGCAGACGCCGTTCAGCTCGATCGTGCTCGCCGAGATGTTGATCGACGAGTGCGGCCTTCCACCCGAGTACCTCCACATCGTCACCGGTGGCGGGGGCACGGTGGGCAACGCGATCGTCGATCACGACGACATCGCGCTGATCACGTTCACCGGATCGCCGGGTGTCGGCTGGGGCATCCGCGCCCGGGCACCTCGCAAGCGCGTCGGGCTGGAGCTCGGCAACAACGCACCGGTCATCATCGAGCCCGACGGTGACTGGCAGACGGCTGCGGAAAAGATCAAGACGGCGGGGTTCAGCCACGCCGGGCAGAGCTGCATCAGCACCCAGCGGATCTTCGTGCACACCTCGATCGCGGACGACTTCACCGATCTGCTCGCCCAGCGGGTGGCCACGATCGTGGTCGGCGATCCGCTCGACGAGGCCACCGATGTCTCCGCGCTGATCTCGCGCAGTGAGCGCGACCGGGTCAAGAGCTGGATCGACGAGGCGGTCGCGGCCGGTGCGAAGGTGGTCAACGGCGGCGAGATCAGCGACGACGGCGTCCTCCAGCCGACCGTGCTCGCCAACGTCACCCACGACATGAAGGTGTGTGCCGGGGAGGTGTTCGGCCCGGTGGTCACGATCGCCGCCTACGACGACCTCGACGACGCGATCGCAAAGGCCAACGATTCTGCGTACGGACTGCAGGCAGCGATCTTCACCCGCGATCTCGCCAGGGCGATGAAGGCCGTGCGCGCCCTCGACTACGGCGGCGTGCTCGTCAACGAAGTGCCGACGTGGCGTGCCGATCAGCAGCCGTACGGTGGCCTGCGCGACAGCGGCAACACCCGGGAGGGTCCGGCCTTTAGCGTCAAGGAGATGACCGAGATCCGCATGGTGGTGATCACCGGCTGATCAGTGCAGCACGAACGAGGCGATGAACTGCTTGACATCGGCGGCCGAGTTGGACAGCCCGTCGGTGATGATCGCCGAGACCACGTGGCCGTGATGGGAGACGACCACGCCGGTGATCGTCGAGGAGTCCTTGCCGTTGACGAGTGACGCGGTGAACGACCGGGCGTCCTCGCCGCCCAACGTGGTCGGGGTGATCACCCGGTCGGTCGCCACCGCGCCGAGGGCATCGCGTGAGCTGTTGATCGCGTTGTTGGCGTCGTCGTCGAGGTTGACGGCGCGGCCGGCCGCAACGGTCGCGTCGACGACGCCGTAGTAGTCCCGCCCGTACCGCGCGGAGTACACCACGACGTCGGCCGCGGTGTGCTCGACGGTGACCTTGCCGGGGAACTCGACCTGCCACGCCCCGCCGGGATCGGTGTAGACGGCGCGCGCGGTGTTGGTGCCCGAGCACCCGGCGGCGATGACGACGACGAGGCCGAACGCGGCGAACGAACGAGATCGGGAGGCCGCCATCAGATGCTGCGACCGGCGTTCTTCCAGTACTCGTCCTTGAGCAGCCGCTTGTACAGCTTGCCCGTCGGGTGACGAGGCAGCTCGGGACGGAAGTCGATCGATCGGGGGCACTTCACGTCCGCCAACTGCGAGCGGCAGTACGCGATCAGCTCGATCGACAGCGCCCGCGCCGCGTCGTCGTCAGCGGGCATCTCGACCGGCTGCACGACGGCCTTGACCTCTTCGCCGAAGTCCTCGTTGGGCACGCCGAACACGGCGACGTCGATCACCGCGGGATGCGTGACGAGCACGTTCTCGGCCTCTTGGGGGTAGATGTTCACCCCGCCGGAGATGATCATGTACGCCTTGCGATCGGTGAGGTAGAGGAACTTGTCGTCGTCGAGGTAGCCGACGTCGCCCAAGGTGCTCCAGCCCTTCGGATGTCGCGAGCTGGCGGTCTTGTCCGGATCGTTGTGGTACTCGAACTTGGCGCCGCCCTCGAAGTAGATGGTGCCGCTCTCGTACGCGGGCACCTCCTCGCCGTCGTCGCCGACGATGTGGACCGTGCACCCGATGGCGACGCCGACGGTGCCCTGGTGCGCCAACCACATCTCGCTGTTGCAGTAGACGAATCCGTTCCCTTCGGTGCCCGCGTAGTACTCATGGACGATCGGCCCGAACCAGTCGATGATCGCCCGCTTGACCGGGATCGGGCACGGCGCAGCGGCGTGCATGATCGTCTGCATCGAGCTGACGTCGTACGTCGCACGCACGTCCTCGGGCAGCTTCATCAGCCGAACGAACATCGTCGGCACCACCTGGCTGATGGTGACGCGGTGACGCTCGATCAGGCTGAGGTACGCCTCCGGATCGAAGTGCTCCATCACCACGACGGTGCCGCCGAGCGCCAGGATCGACATCGAGAACCGCAGTGGCGCGGCGTGGTACATCGGCGCGGGGGAGAGGTAGATCGAGTCGCCGGTGGCTCCGAACAGCATGCTCAACGCGCCGACGACCGAGATCGGCGTGTCGATCAGGCTCCGCGGCTGGAAGGTGCTCGTGACGCCCTTCGGGAGGCCCGTGGTGCCGGAGGAGTACAGCATGTCGACGCCGGCGATGCGGGTCTCCAGCGGCGTCGCCGGCTGCTGCGCCGTTGCCTGCTCGTAGCTCTCGTAGCCGTCGATCGTGCCGTCGAGCATCAATCGCAGCTCGATGTTCGGCGTGGTGCTGATGATCTCCGCAGCTTGGTCGGCCTTGTACGTGCTCGTGATGAACACCCGTGCCGCACAGTCGTTGAGGATGTAGGAGAGCTCGGAGCTGGTCAGTCGGCTCGAGCACGCCGTGTAGACGAGGCCCGCGTAGTGGCAGCCCCACAGGACCTCGAGGTACCTCGGATGGTTCTCCATGCAGAGCGCGATGTGGTCTCCCGGACGGAGCCCGGCCGCCTCCAGCAACTGGCTCAACCGGTTTGCTGCCGCGTCCAGCTCGGCGAAGGTCTGCACGGCTCCCGTCGCGGCCATGATGACGGCAGGTTTGTCGGGGTTGGCTGCGACGAAGGCACCGGGGAACATGATCCGACGGTAGCCCGGGTACCGTTTCGTTTGTGGATTCCCGGTCGATCAAGGTGCGCCTGCGCTCCCTGATCGACTCCGCCGATCCCGCGCTCGACGAGGCGTGCCTGCTGCTCTGCTGCCTGGCCGGCCGCGACGTGGAGGTGCCGGTCGAGATGCGGGCGCTCGACATCGTCGCCGAGACTCTCGACGCCTCGACCTTCGACGGCATCGTGGCCGGCCTGTTCTCCGGCCCGCAGCCGCTGCGTGGCAACACCGAGGCGTACTACTCGATCAGCAACTCGCTGCTGTCCGACGTCCGTCGAACCGGGATGGGCATTCCGATCTCGCTGTCCGTGCTGGCGATAGAGATCGGCCGCCGCAAGGACATCCCGGTGCTCGGCATCGGGATGCCCGGGCACTTCCTGCTCGGCGACGGGCTGATCGCGGGTCGATACGCAGATCCGTTCAACGGTGTGCGCGTGTTCGGTCCGGAGGGTGCTCGCGAGCTGTTCCAGCGCTTCAGCGGCGGGGCTGCGGCGTGGAACGACGCGTTCTTGCTGCCGTCACGCAACATCGACATCCTCTTCCGGATCGTCAACAACATCCGCGTCGCCTGCACCAAGCAGTTCGCCGAACGTCGCCACCTTCCCTGGGTGCTCGAGGTGCTGAGCTGGTTCCCGCAGGGACCCACCTTCCACCCGCGCACCGCCGCACGGGCCGTCGCCCCCTTCAACTGAGTGGACCGGATGATCGACCAGAACATCAAGCGCAGCCTCGGGCAGATGATCAAAGGGGTGCAGCTGGTCGGTGCCGCGCACGACGGCGTCGCCCGCGCCTACTGCAGTCACTGGGTCTGCCAGGTCAGCTTCGAGGAACCGATCGTGATGGCCAGCGTCTCGCCGAAGCACGACACCCATCCGCTGATCGCCGCATCCGGCGAGTTCTCGGTCTCGATCCTTGCCGGCGATCAGGTCGACGTCGGCCAGTACTTCTCCTATCCCGGTCGCAAGTTCCACTACATCGTCGAGGAGTACCTCGACTTCCTCCCGAACGGTCTGCCCGTCGCCCGCAACTGCGTTGCCTGGCTGCGCTGCGAGACCTTCGAGGTCAAGCCGATGTTCGACCACGACCTGTTCTTCGCCCGCGTCGTCGAAGTCGGTCCCGGCCGGCTCAAGGATCCGCCGCTGCTCTACAGCAGCCGCCTCGGCTGGCGGATCACCGGCGACAAAGCCCGCGCGCCAGGGATGAGCATCCGCGATGCCTTGCTGGCGCGTCTCGCAGCGGCGGGTTTCGACGACGCCGGCGATGACGAGCCCGAGGAGTAATCTCCGCGGCATGTCCGTCGTCGAGAAGCCCGAGTCCGCACTCAATGCCGAGGAGCAACAGGTCGACGACCTCGTCACCACCTTGCTCGCCGACTTCCCGCCCGCGACCACCGAGCCGGTCGAGTTCCTCGGCGCGCAGTTCGACGCCGGGCTGGCCTGGGTGCACTTCCCGGTCGGCCACGGCGGCCTCGGCCTCAACGCCAAGCTGCAGAAGCGGATCAACGAGCGCGTCTTCGCGGCCGGCGCGCCGGCATGTGGAGCGCGCAACCCGATCGGCTACGGCATGTGTGGTCCCACCGTCGCGGTGTGGGGCACCGATGCCCAGAAGAGCCGCTACCTGCGCCCGTTGTTCACGTGCGAGGAGATCTGGTGCCAGCTGTTCAGCGAGCCCGGCGCCGGCTCGGACTTCGCCGGACTGTCGTCGAGGGGCGTGCGCGACGGCGACGAGTGGGTGTGCAACGGGCAGAAGGTCTGGACGACACTGGCCCACGTCTCCCGATGGGGCCTCCTTGTCGTGCGCACCGCCCCTGAGGCCGTGAAGCACGCTGGCCTGACCGCGTTCGTCGTCGACATGCACGCGCCGACCGTGGAGGTCAAGCCGCTGCGTCAGATGACCGGCGAGGCCGAGTTCAACGAGGTCTTCTTCACCGACACGCGCATCCCGAACGACGAGATGCTCGGCAGCCCGGGCGACGGCTGGAGGGTCTCGCTGACCACATTGATGAACGAACGCGTGTCGATCGGCGGGGCCATCCCGGCCAAGGGCTCCGGTGTCATCCGCGACCTCGTCAAGACGTGGCAGGCGCTGTCCGAGGACCGCAAGGATCCGGCCATGCGCGACGAGGTGATGAAGCTCTGGAGCAGGGCCGAGATCCTGCGCCTCACCAACATCCGCGCCAACCAGAGCCGCAAGATGGGTGATCCCGGACCCGAGGG
>JAOBWQ010000168.1 GCA_025463425.1 Ilumatobacteraceae bacterium
GAGCCCGGCGTCGCCGCCGGACTACCACCGACGCCCGCTGCAGACGCTCGCCGTCGGCAGCCGCGGCACCGAGAACATGCTGCGCCTCGCGCAGCGCGAATCGGCCCGGTTCGTGCTCGCGTCGACCAGCGAGGTCTACGGGGATCCGCTCGTGCACCCGCAGCCCGAGAGCTACTGGGGCAACGTCAGCTCCATCGGCCCGCGCAGTTGTTACGACGAAGCGAAGCGGTTCTCCGAAGCGCTGGCGATGGCGTACGTGCGCGTCCTCGACGCCGACATCCGGATCGTGCGGATCTTCAACACCTACGGGCCGCGGATGCGACCCGACGACGGACGGGTGGTCACCAACTTCATCACCCAGGCGCTCCGTGGCGAGCCGATCACCCTCTACGGCGACGGCACCCAGACCCGTTCGTTCTGCTACGTCGACGACGAAGTGCGCGGCTTGCTCGAAGTCCTCGACGGCAAGGAGCCAGGCCCGATCAACGTCGGCAACCCCGCCGAGTGCACGATGCGCGAGCTCGCCGAGATCATCGTCGATCTGACCGGATCGTCGAGCAAGATCACCACGGTTCCGCTGCCCGACGAACGCGAGGGCGACCCGATGCAGCGCTGCCCCGACATCTCGCTGATCACCAGCCTTTGCAACTGGAAGCCGCAGGTGTCGCTTCGCGAGGGCCTCACTTCGATGATCGCCGCGGTCCGCGCGGAACTGTCGCTCTGACACAACAGGAGACCAACACATGACCGTGCTCGTCACCGGCGGTGCCGGCTACATCGGCTCGCACACCGTGCGCCATCTCCTGGCGCTCGGCCGCGACGTCGTCGTCCTCGACGATCTCGACAAGGGTTACGCGAGCATGGTGCTCGACGCGCCGCTGGTCGTCGGAGACATCGCCGATGAGGCGCTCGTCGCGAAGATCTGTGCCGAGTACGACGTGACGTCGGTGATCCACTTCGCCGCACACAAGAACGTCGGCGAATCGATGGCCAAGCCGTCCAAGTACTGGCACAACAACGTCGACGGTACGGTCCACCTCGTCGATGCGCTGCTCGCTGCGGGGGTGACCAACCTGGTCTTCTCATCCTCGTGCTCGGTGTACGGCACGCCGGAGATCGTGCCCGTCACCGAGGCCGCACCGATCCAGCCGGAGAGCGTCTACGCCGACACCAAGGCGATGATGGAGCGGATCCTGCACTGGTATGGCGTCACCTCCGGCCTCCGCACTGTCAGCCTCCGCTACTTCAACGCCGCAGGCGCGAGCCTCGACAACGTGATCGGCGAGGACTGGTCTCAGAGCGCCAACCTCGTTCCCGTGGTGATGAAGGCGGCAATGGGCAAGCGACCGCCGGTCCAGGTGTTCGGCAACGACTACCCCACGCCGGATGGCACCTGCATCCGCGACTACATCCACGTCGAGGACCTCGCCGACGCGCACGTGCGCGCGATCGACTACCTCGCCGCTGGTGGCGCCACGGTCGGCCTCAACGTCGGCACCGGCATCGGCAGCAGCGTGCTCGACGTCGTCCGTGCCACCGAGCGTGCAGGTGGCTGCACCGTTCCGGTCGAGTTCGTCGGGCGTCGCGAGGGTGACCCGATCTCGGTGTTCGCCGATCCCACGCTCGTCAACTCGACACTCGACTGGAAGCCGGTCCATGACCTGGACGCGATCATCGCCAGTGCATGGCGCTGGCATTCGACGCATCCAGACGGCATCACCGAGTGAACCCTGCGCGGATCACCGCAGTCGTGGTGGTCCACGGCTCGCCGGCCGACGTGGTCGGTGCGTGCGTGCAATCGCTGATCGACGCGACCGATGTCGATCTGCACATCGTGTTGGTCGACAACGCATCACCCGACGGCGGCGCGGCGTGTCGGCCGTGGCAAACGCACGATCGAGTCACAGTCGTCACCAGTGCTCGCAACGATGGATTCGCAGCGGGCGTCAACCAGGGCCTCCTCCATCGCCGGAACGCCGACCTGATCCTGCTGTTGAACGACGATGCGACGGTCATGCCTGACGCCGTGTCGCTGTGTGTGCTGTCGCTCGACGCTCACCCTTCGGCGATCGCCGTTGCACCGCGCGTGATGCTGGCCGACGAGCCGGAACGGATCGATTCGATCGGCGTGGTGATCCGGCCCAATGGCGAGGCGTTCAACGCCTACATCGGACAGCGGTGGACGAACCAAGTGGCCGACGGAACCGAGGTGCTCGGACCGTGCTTCGGCGCGGCGTTGTTCCGAGCTGACGCCTTTGACGCGGGCGTCGTCGGATCGATCGACGAGCGCTACCGCCTCTACTACGAGGACATCGATTGGGATCTCCGCGCCCGGCGGGCCGGCTGGACGACCGTCGCCGCCACCGACGCGATCGTCCACCATCGGCATGCGTCGTCGACCCGACTACTCGGCGAAGCCGCTCGATACGAGCTGGTGCAGCGCAACCTGCTCTTGTGCGTCGCGAAGAACTTCTCCGGACGTCGAGCGGTCAAGGCCTGGGTGAGCCGACTCGTCGTGCACGCCAAGGGCGTGATCAAGGGGCCCTACCGGATCGAACGGCTTCGGTCTATAGGGCGCGCGCTCATCGGAGTGCCGTCGGCGCTGCGAGCGCGGCGGCACGCGCCGCCGGCGTCGGGCGAATTCGACGAGGCGGCCTTGTTCACGTACGCCGCCGGCATGTCGCCGCAGTTCGACGCCGAGACATACCGGTCGAGCTGAAGCAAGGAAGCCGCTCCGTCAGACCGCTTCGGTGATGCGTTGGCGGTCGAGCCAGCCGAGCAGGATCGCCACGGCTCTCGGGTCGTGGCGCAGGCGGTGGCCAGCGCCTTCGATCAGGCGCAGCTCGGCCGAGCCGTGGGCTTCGGCGAGCACGCGGGCGTCGGCAACGGGCACGCTCTCGTCGTCGTCGCCGTGCATCACCAGCAGCGGCCGCGGAGCGAAACGACGGGCCGCGTCCATCGGACGGAAGCGGCGAAGCTCACGGCTCCACTCGTCGAAGCTCTTCGGGAAGCCCGGCGTGCGGATCGCCCCGATCTCCTTGGCGTGCTCGAGGAACCGACGTGGCTGCGCGGCCCAGTCGTCGAAGTCGGCGCGTGGCGCCAGCAGTGCGGCGCCTCGAACGCGGGGATCATCGGCAGCGACGCAGATCGCGATCGAACCGCCCGTGTTCGTGCCGACCAACCACACGCCGACCGGTTCCGCCTCGGCAATGAGGTGATCGATCGCCGAGCGGAGATCGTCGACCCAGGACTGCAGCGAGAAGTCACCCTGGCTCGTTCCGCAACCTCGGAACGTGAACGTCATCGCGGCCCATCCGAGCTCGTTCGCGGCGCGGTCGATCAGCTCCGGGAACGTGCCACCGGAGTGGCGCGCGTCGATCGGTCCGACCGGGAAGCCGTGGCACAGGATCAGACCCGGCAGCGCGCCTGTGCGGCCCGCCGGCTTGGCGAGGTAGCGGGCGACGGTCTGGCCGCCGGACGTGAACGAGCCGTTCATCCGGACCCCGCCGGCGCGTCAGGCACGTGGCTTGCGGTGGATCCGGTGCGACCCGGGCTTGGCCAGCGTGTATCCACGGTTGCGGGCTTCGACGACGGTGTCCGGCCCGAAGCACAAGCCGACTTCGGACCCGACGATCTCGTCGATGACGCTCTTGTCGGTCCACGTGTCGAGGTCGTAGACGAGCTGTGTGCGCTTGTCGCCGAGGAACCGGGTGTGCTCGAACCGTGATGGACGCTCCATGGCCCGAGAGGCTACTCGCCGATCTCCATCGCCATCGGGCCAACGGCGCCGATCGCGTCGAAGTACTCCTGATGCGCATCGACGAC